>CAZPZP010000325.1:0-5338 GCA_964591025.1 uncultured Chthonomonadaceae bacterium | reverse complement strand
AGACGGGGGTTTTCAACCCCCGGTTAAGAGCAGCAACGAGACCTGCACGCGAAATCCATTTCGCTGTACTCTTGCAAGAGGTCTATTTATGGAAAGACTGTGAAGGCATCTCAAACCTTATTCCTGTAGAACTGCTTTATTTTGTCAAATTATACCTACTCGTCCGCCAAATGAACAGAGCGAAGTCAAGTGACTTCGCTCCCTGTTTCCGTTATTGTTCCAGATCATTTTCAGCGGGAACGCCGTCCGCGTCGTCTTCGGTTGCGCGGCTTTTTGTCGGGTTCCGATCCATGTGAGGCGTTGAGAGTGGCTTTATTTTTGCCGAAGTACTGCATCAGCATCGAACGGGCAATCGGAGCGGCGGAAACGCTTCCAAATCCCGCATTTTCGACGAAGACGGCAATGGCGATTTTAGGGTTATCGGCGGGCGCAAAACAGACAAACGCCGAGTGATCTTTTTTGCCGCCGCCCGCCTGTACCGTTCCCGTTTTGCCCGCCAAAAGGATGCCGGGAACACGCATACTGCCGACAGTTCCGCCGGGTTGGAATGCCCGCAGCATTCCGGCGACAACGGCGTTGCGCGTTTCCGACTTCCACGGGATTCGACTGCGGATTTCAGGCTTGAGCGTGCGGATTACAACGGGCTTGCCGTCACGCACATCGCTGACTTCACGCACCAATTGCGGGCGAAGCAGTTTGCCGCCGTTGGCGAGTGCCGCCGTCATCAGGGAGAGTTGGAGCGGCGTCACCCGCACATCGCCCTGCCCAATCGACATATTCAAAGTATCGCCGAGATACCAGTCGCCCCGCTTGCGTTTGTGCTTGAACTCTTCGTTCGGAACCGTGCCGACGTTATCCACCGAGCGCGGCAAGTCAATCTCGGTATGTTCGCCGAACCCCATGAGATGCGCCCATTTCTCTAACGCGGGCTGACCCGTCGCCTCTGCGGTCAGCCAAAAATAGACATTGCACGACGCACCAATGGCACGAGGCAGGTCAGATGAGCCGTGTCCGCTCCGCACGTCACAATTAAAAATCCGCCCTCGCCGAATTCTGCCGCCGCAATAGTGGCGCGTCGAGCGTGAAAGTGTTCCTGTTTCCAAGCCCGCCACCGCCGTCACCAGTTTGAACGTCGAGCCGCACGGATACGCGCTGTGAACGGCGCGATTGACCAGCGGCGTATATTTCGCGTCTGCGTTCAACCGCCCGAAATCACTGCCATATTTATTGAGATCGTAGGACGGCATACTCACCATCGCCAGAACCGCGCCGTCATTGACATCAATTGCGACGGCAGCCCCCGCGTGTCCCTTTTCCAACTGCGCCTTGAGTCCGTCAAACGCGACCCTTTGCAGGGCAGAATCCACCGTCAATTTCAGCGAATGACCGGGCAGAGGCTTGTCCTCGCCAATCACCCTTTGCATTCGTCCATGGGCGTTGACCTCGATCAGTTCTCCCCCATCGGTTCCGCGCAAATCGTCTTCGTAAAACGCTTCGATGCCCTCGACGCCGATATAAGCACTCAGCCCGTAACCCTTGTCTTTGAGTTTTTCGAGTTTTTCCTGCGAAATCGGGCGGGCGATCCCAAGCAGATGCGTAAACATCGTCTCGTCTTTGTATTCGCGTTTCGGGTCGCGCATGATCAGCACGCCGGGCAGATCGTTCTTGTTCTCTTCGATTTTTGCGATCAGCGGCATTTCGGCATCGCGAAAAACAGGGACAGGATCGAACGGTGTGGTTTTGGCAGTTTTAATTTGCGCTTCCAACTCTTCGGGTGTTACGCTAAGCAGTTGGGCAAGACGAGGCAGGGCTTCGGGCGATTTTAGAAGTTCGTCGGGCAGGACAGAGACAACGAAATGCGAGCGATTCGAGGCGAGGATGTTGCCGTTGGCGTCAACAATTTTGCCGCGTGCCGCCACGCGCCGAATGCGGCGTTGGCGCAGAATTTTGGACTCGGCGGCGTATTCGCGCTCTTTGACGATTTGGAGATACCACAGGCGCACGATGATCACGCTGAACAGGGCAAGCACAAGGGCGATCAGAACCTTGAGGCGCGTTAAGTCGGCGATATGATGAGGAATTTCGATCATTGCGGCATAGGGTCGGTCATTAACGGTTCGGTATAAAGTTCTGTTGTCGCGGCGATACGATTGAACCACTCGCCGGAGCCGTCGAGCATCGGCAGCCACCACGCTGACGGGCGATGATTGGTATGTTCGAGGCTTTCGATAGTCAGCAGAGCGTTCCGCACCAAGTGGAGACGGGCGGTTTCGACGGCGTCTTCTAATTCGCGCAAAGTTGCCCGCAAATGCGTCATTTCGGTTCCGCGTTCGATATGTCGGCGTTGCTCTCTAAGTTCGGCAATCTCCGATTTCAGGCGCGATTTGTTGGCATTGAGCTGCTTCAATGTTTGAGTAAATTGTCGGCGTTGGGTCTCCTCGGCAGGTCTCCATTCGGCGACAGAGCGATAATGCGCCCCGCGTTCGATTTGTGTCTGTTCGGATTGCGCCTTGAGTTCTGTCCATCGGGTATATCGCGCTTCGATGTCACGCTTGATCTCTTCGCCCTGCGTCCACAAGCGGCTCATGGCGTCACGAGTGGCGTCGTAGGCGGTCAGGCGATCTTCCCAAGGCTCGGAAGGCTGCTGCTCGCTCAAGAATTCCATCAAGGCACGCGGCTTTTTGACCGTCGCCGAGTTGTCACAAAGTTCGCGCTGCTGTTCGATGACTTGCCGCCATGACGCCGCGAATTCCGGTGTTGTGATCGTCTGCTGTCCGAAGGTGGCGGCGAGATGCGGAACAGGGCGCAGGGTGGAACGCCCGCACGCCAGCGAATCCCATGTCTGATACCGCATTCTCAAAATCGGACGCATCTCAATCTGGACGCCATTTTGCCGCAGAATATCGTTCATTTTGCGAGTGCGATGCACATACATCGAGCCTTCTTCGTGGAAAACGAAGATGAATTCCTGCGCCAGCATCGAAACCAGCGACACGGCTTTACCGACCAGAACCACATTGTCACCAAATTTTAAGTTGAGAATTTCGGCGACATCGTGAATCGATTCGATGGGCTTTTTCAGTCCGATGGCGATAGGATTGCGGGTTTCGACGAACAGCACTCGCGGCGTAATCCGCAGGGTTCCGCGTCCGCGCCCCGGCACAATCACATCGAATGGCAAGGCTCCTGCCCCGAACTTATCGAGAGTATAAATCTCCGAGCCGGAAACCGCCTGATTATAAGCGTCGAGAGCGAGTTGGCGTGTCGCCGGATTGAGGAAAATGTCCACGAACTTGAAGCGCGGTAAATGTGCCGTTTCGGGCGTCAATTGGAGAACCTTCGAGGTGCTGCTGACTGTGAGATTTTGCGGGCTATGACCGAGAACCAAAGAGTAGAGTTGGGGCAGAACGTGCTGATAGAGATCGGAGAGGGAATTTTGCGGATGGGCGTTGCGATAATCGCGACACCATGTCAAGATCGTCTCGGCGACCTGTTCGGCTTCCTCCTGACAACAGCCCTGAACGATCTGCGCGATAGCATTCTGGAAACCCCAAGACAGCATCTCGAATACGCTGTCTCCCACATCTTTGAGCGGCAGTTGCGCGACGATAAGATCACGTGAGCCGGTATAGACCAATCCGCGCCAGCCCCACGCCTCCGTGATGCGGTCAATGAACCGTTGCCTGTCCTCACCCGACGCCTTGACAACGCGCTCGAATGGAACGCCGTATTCGATAAATTTGTCTTTTTGCGGAAAGGTTTCGCTGCCGAAGAGTGTGGAGATTTCCCCCGCCGCCGACCAGAGATCGCGGGTTGTGCCGTCGTTGTGTGCTATCAGGGCAAAGCGTTTTTCGCCGCTGTGAACGCGCCCCAGCTTGGCAAAATAATCGGTATCGTGGACACCGACCAGCATCTCGCCGCCGAGTTCGTGCATATCGAGCAGACGCCGCAAAACAGCCTTCATGGGTTCGTCCCAGAAGACGGTTTGCCCCAGAGCAATAAAGGGCGAGTCGGGATATTGGGCGCGAAGCGCGGCGAGAACATCGTGCGGAGTGGTTTGTCCCTTATCGTCGCTTGAGGTCATACTGAAAGCGGCTCCCTGTGATTCGGTGGGCAGTCCTGAGATAGATTGTCTACGGTTCAGGTCTGCTGCAAGTTCCGCGCCAAAGTACCCGGCGTGAAAAAGGTCAGATTATTACGTGGCACGAACAGATACGCATACCATAGAATTCCGTTCGCAATCGCAAATATATATCGCAACGATGCGGGAATCGGCAAGCGTGAAAACATGGCTTCGATGATTCCGGCGAAAATAAACATCGGAATTGTGCCGATGATCATCTTGACCGCCTCCATGCCGCGCACTTTCAACGAGTCGAGGCGCGAATAGGGCTTCGGAACCAAAACAGCCGTGCCGAGCAGCAAGCCCGCGCCTCCACAGATGAAAATCGCCGTTAGTTCCGAAATTCCGTGCGGAACGATGCCGGGCCAAAAGTAAGCGTGTCTGTCAACTTGGGTCATTACTGCCGAGATGCCGCCGAGCATGACGCCGTTGCTATAAATCAAGTTCACAGTAGGAATTCCGCCCAAAATTCCCGACGCGGCAGACAAAAATCCCACTTGGAAGTTATGTGTCATCAGTTGCGCGGCAAATTCGGGGCTTGCCGCAGCGGAGACTTTGCCACTTTTCCATGCCTCTACCGACTCTTTCAAACCACCGCCTGCCGGAATGAAGATGTCGATGTTTTTGGGTTCTTTGATCACCATCGAATAGGCGAAAACGGCACTGACAATAGTAAGTAGCAGAGTCACATAAAAGTAGCCGACACGCCGCTGAAAGATCGCCGGAAACTCCATGAGGAAAAAGTTCAGTGTGGACTGCACTGTATTGCGCGGCGTCGCTTCTGCCTCATACAGCAGAGCATGGGCGCGTCCGACGAGTGCATTTAAATGCTGCTCGATGTCGCCGCTTGCCTTCTGGTTGCGAGCAAATGCCAGATCGGACGCAACGCGCCGATACAGCGATCCCAATCCCGTGAGTTCGTTTCGGTCAAGGGATTTGATGCCGCGTTTGGAGGCTTTGGCGAGAATGGCTTCTAATTGCTGCCATGTCTCACGTTTTTTACTGACAAATGCGCGTTCGTCCATAGGAAATTATAGCATATGCGGGTCGGTAGGTCATTGGGTCATTGGGTTGTTGAAGAACCAATTTCGCCAAGAGAAAAGTGCAGAGACATTCCAAGCCCGTTGACCTCTTGCATAGGTCGGGTACAAGAACGTACCCGACTCAAAAACAGGCGTCCTGCGGACGCAAATCCCCGATAACAATTGATAACTC
>CAZPZP010000324.1:0-5341 GCA_964591025.1 uncultured Chthonomonadaceae bacterium | reverse complement strand
TGGAAAAAACAAGCGTCTTTCAGACGCACCGAGTGGCGATTTGTCCCGTCTGAAAAACGGTTGTCCTTTTCGGGGGGAAAGTCAGCCCCCTGAATAAAAAGTCATGACGCAATCCATAAGAGAGGAATGCGTTCAACCCTTTGTCGCTCCAATACTCTCTCATGCTAATAGACAAACCACTCAAACATCGGACATATCCGCGTCCGAAGGACGCTTGGCGGAACGCCATTTCAGACGGGGGGGGTTCAACCCCCGATCTTACGAATGTACGGAGTTTAAGCGATTTGTCTATAAGTAGGCAGCAAAGAGAAAATTTTGTCTGAAAAAAAGCGTGAATTTTATCCAAACGACGCAATTGCGATTCGCGTTCATAAAGTAATTTGTGCCATAATAAAAATTGGACTGAAGTTGCAGGAGAACCCGCCGGGATGAACATATTTCGCGGCTTGCTGGGACGCTTTTCCCGCGACATGGGAATCGATCTCGGCACAGCCAACACCCTCGTTTTTGTGCGCGGACGAGGGATTTTGCTACGTGAACCGTCCGTAGTCGCTATTGACCGTGACAGCAAACGCCCGCTCGCCGTCGGCGAAGAGGCAAAACAGATGCTTGGGCGCACACCTGCCAGTATTATCGCGGTGCGTCCGCTCAAAGACGGCGTGATCGCCGACTTCGAGCAAGCGGAAGCCATGATCCGGTATTTTATCGAAAAAGTGCATCGCCGCGCCTTTCTGACCGCGCCGCGTGTTGTCGTCGGTGTGCCGTCTGGTGTGACGGAAGTCGAAGAGCGAGCCGTTCGAGAAGCCGCCCGCAAAGCAGGAGCGAGCGAGGCATTCACCATCGAGGAGCCGATGGCGGCGGCAATCGGAGCCGGACTGCCGATTACGGAGCCAACGGGTTCCATGATCGTGGATATTGGCGGCGGAACAACGGAAGTCGCTGTGATTTCGCTCAAAGGTATCGTGACCAGCCGCTCGATTCGGATCGCCGGTGACGAAATTGACGAAGCGATCATCAGTTACATTCGTCGAACCTATAACCTTCTTATTGGGGATCGCATGGCGGAACATACGAAGTTAGAGGTCGGTTCCGCCTACCCGATGGGAACGGATCGGACGATGGAGGTGCGTGGGCGCGACCTGATTTCCGGCTTGCCGCGCAGTACTGTCATCAGCAACGCCGAAATACGCGAAGCAATTCAAGAGCCGGTGAATGCGATTATCGAGGCGGTCAAAGTGACTTTAGAGCAAACGCCGCCGGAACTCGCCGCCGATATTTATGAGCGCGGGATCGTCTTGGCGGGAGGCGGGGCATTGTTAGAAGGGTTGGATATGCTCTTATCTCGCGAAACGTCTATGCCCGTCCATATCGCGCCTGATCCATTGTCTTGCGTCGTGCTGGGAACAGGCAAAATTCTTGAGGCAATCGACACGGATGCACGCTTGCGGAAAATACTAAGAGGCTAAAACTACCTCGCGCCTTCGCCCATGAGGGGCGGGGAGGAGACAACGATGAGAGCAGAACGCACATCGGCTTCCCAAAAATATGGAATGGCACTAATTTTTCTGATCTCAGGCACTCTGCTTGGGGTCTGGCATAATCGGCGCGTCGATCATGGACAGCAGGATATTGTCAGCAGCGTGGTTCGCACGACAGTCGCTCCCCCGGCAACGGCGGTCAACGGCGTTTCGCGCTGGTTTGGCGATAAAACCCGTTGGATCACCGACGGTAGAGCCAGTCATGACGAAAATGTTCGGCTCAAAGCCCGCATCGCGCAGTTGGAAGAAGAGAACGCCCGGCTCAAGGAAGCGGACATCAAATACAGCCAACTCAAAGACGACCTCGGCTTCATCAAAAACAGTGCAGTCTCTAAAATCCCCGCGTCTATCATCGGCAGAAGCCCCGACGCCAAATTCGATACCCTGATGCTTGGGCGCGGCAGTCGCGATGGAGTCAAGCCGCATAATGTCGTCGTGACACGGCAGGGCGTTGTCGGGCAAATTACGGAAGTGACGCCGACGACGGCAACCGTCGTGCTTCTCACGGAACAGAACGGCGGGATTGGAGCGCGAATTCAGCGTCCCGAATCGCGTACCTTCGGAATCTGCAAAGGCGACAGTGCCGGCAAACTCTGGATGTATCATCTCCCCAACGACGCCAATATCAAGGTCGGCGACTTGGTAATCTCGTCGGGCATGGGCGAAGTCTATCCGGCGGGTTTGGTGATCGGAACCGTCGCCGAAGTCAGATCGGACGATGAAAACGTCAATAAAAAAGCCCGCATCGTCCCCAAAGTCAATTTATCTCGTATCGAAGAAGTGTATATCCTGCCATGAAGCCCGAAGCGCGGCGCGGAATCGTTTTAGGGTTTGCGATCTTTGTGGCGGCGGTGCTGCAATTGTCGCTGGCATCCTCGTTTCGGCTCGGCGGCGCACAGCCCGATTTCCTGCTGATTGTCACGATTTTGGGCGCAATGTTCTGCGACGCGAACAGTGGGGCGGCATTAGGATTTTTCGCGGGCTTATGTCATGCCTCGCTCGCCTCTCCTCATAACGGCGGCTTTGGCAGTCTGATTGTGACGCGCACCTTGGTCGGTTTTGGGGTCGGCTGGCTGGAAGAGCGGCTATATCGCGACAATTTGCTTAATGCGCTGCTCTTCACGGCAGCGGGGACAGCAGTAGCAGAATCGCTCTATTTTGTGGTCGCGCCACTGCCGAATATCCCTTTGTGGGCAAAAACTTTCGGGTTTGGGATTCTGTGCAACTGCCTTGCCGCAATTCCCATTTATCTCATTTTGCGGCGATTGGTCGGCGATACGAAAAAATTCCGCGATTATTGAAACCGTTGCGTGTCGGATACCGTAGTTTTTGTGAAAAGTTGTACAAATGAGGAGCCGATGCCGCCCAAAAGGAGACTGGTCGCCCTTGTTGTGATTGCGGCTTGTTTGGGAATTGTATTTTCACAACGTCGCCATTCAGCAGGGCAGTTGTCGGTGAAATCGCCGCGTATCGTTGTACAAAAGTCTCAGCGCAAACTGCTGTTGTATTCCGGCGAGAAGTTGGTTCGCACGTATCGGATCGGGTTGGGATTGAGTCCGATTGAGGACAAGGTCAAAGAGGGAGATCGCCGCACGCCGGAAGGCGATTTTCGTGTTATACGGAAGAATCTCAAGAGTCGATTCTTTCTGTCACTTTCGCTCAATTATCCCATCATTAAAGATGCGGAGAGCGGCTTGCGCGACAAATTGATTACCCAGAAGCAGCACGATGCCATAGTAAGAGCAATACGGGCAGGGCGCACACCGCCCCAAGAGACGCCCCTCGGCGGCAAAATTTTGATTCATGGCGGCGGCTCCTCGTCGGATTGGACGTGGGGATGCGTCGCCTTTGACAACGGAGCGATGCGCGAACTGTTCGACGCGGTTTCTGTTGGAACTCCCGTGCGTATCGAACACTGACACAGTATCGAGGAACAAATAACGATGATTGCAAAGACAAAAAATCTTCTTAAAGGGCTGATTCTGCTGTGCGGGACGATCACCGCGACAACGGCATTCGCTGCCGAAGGCGGCAAAGCCCCACTTGCCGGAACAGCGGCACTCAAGCCGCTTGCCTTCTCCGACGTTTCCGGCAAGAGTTACAACGTCGCCGACCTGACCAAAAACAAAGCCACCATTTTCTTTTTCTCCTCGACTCAATGCCCCGTCGCCAATGTCTATAGCCCGCGAATGATCGCGATTGCCAACGACTACAGCAAAAAGGGCGTACAGTGTTTTCTTGTCAACGCCAATGCCGAAGACACGCCCGCCAAAATCAAAAAATATGCTGCCGAGCGCAAAATTACATTTCCGGCAATCAAAGACGATAAATTGGCACTTGCCGATCATCTCTCCGCAAGTCGTACACCCGAAGCGATTATTTTAGACGCCAACAACAGCGTGCGCTATCGCGGGCGGATCGACGACAACCAAGACTTGAAAAAAATTCTGCGCTATGATGTGCGCGAGGCGTTAGATGCAGTTTTGGCGGGGCGTCCCGTCGAGCGGGCGCGTACTCTCGCTCTCGGTTGTACGATCTTTCGCGAATCCGCCAAGCCGAAAGTGACAAACGCCAACGCCGTCACTTATGCCAAAGATGTCGCACCAATTCTGTTCAAGAACTGCATTGACTGCCACCGCGACGGCGAATCGGCTCCGTTTGCCCTGACCACTTACCCGCAAGCCAAAACGTGGGCGACGGCGATCAAAGATTATACGACGCGCCGCCAAATGCCGCCGTGGAAAGCCAGCCCGAACTTCGGCGATTTCCACGATGCGCGGGTTTTGACCGATGCCGAGATTGCCACGCTCGCCAAATGGTCGGAGACGGGCGCAGTACTTGGCGACAAAAAGGCAGTTCCCGCATTGCCAAAATTCCCCGACAACGGCTTCGTTCTCGGCACACCCAAAAACGGAGCAATCACGGCTTCTACCGAACCATATTCTCTCAAGCCCGAAGGCGACGATGTGTATCAGCAGTTCGTTCTGCCCATAGATACCACGCAGGATCGTTATGTCAACGCCATCGAATTTCGCGCTGATAACCGCGCCGCCGTTCACCATATTATCATCTATTTCGATTTCAGCGGCAAATCCGTCGAACTCGACAAAGCCGACCCAGAACCGGGTTACGACGTTGCGAACAGCGACGGCGGAATCGGCATTCCCATGAATGAAGTGCAGTGGGTCGCGGGCTGGGCACCGGGCAATACCGCCCGATTTTTGCCCGAAGGCATGGCATTCAAGATGCCGCAGGGCGTCAAAGTCGTGATGCAGATTCACTACCACAAAACGGGCAAAACCGAGATTGATCGCAGTCAAGTGGCGTTCCATTATTTGGACGAAAGCAAAGTCGAAAAAGTCGTCTATACCAACGCCTTGATGAATCCGTTCTTGCATCTCAAGGCGGGCGAGGAACGACAGAAAATTACGGCGGGGCAGACCCTGCGCTTCGATACCGAGATCATCGCCGTTATGCCGCATATGCATATGCTGGGACGCGAAATGACGATGATCGCAAAAACCCCCAATAAAACCGAAGTGCCGATGATTGACATTCGCGATTGGAACTTCAATTGGCAGGAAACCTATCGCTACAAAAAGCCATTGCAAATGCCTAAAGGCACGCGCATCGAACTGACCGCGTATTTCGACAATTCAGAGAAAAACCCGCGTCAGCCGTCACATCCGCCAAGAACGGTGACGTGGGGCGAGCAGACCATTGATGAGATGTGCATCGGGTTCTATCAGTTTGCCGTTCCGCGCAAACCGAAAATGGACATCGGCAAGAATTAAGAGACAAAT
>CAZPZP010000323.1:0-5359 GCA_964591025.1 uncultured Chthonomonadaceae bacterium | reverse complement strand
ACGGCAGACCGTGCCGCCATCGTCACGGCGATCAACAACGTCATCGCGGCGGATAATCTCGCTCAAACCCAGTCTGCCAACCTTGCCAACCAGAAACTCGCTATTCGCATCCGCGCTATCCAGTTTCGCCAGTGGGTTTCCGGGTATCTGCCGGGCAGTGTCTATGTCCCTGCCCTGCCCGATACCCCTTCCGATACTGCCGCCGAAAGCCGCTTCCTCGATCCCTTGCAGGATATGCTCGACCTTTGGACAAAGATCAATGCCGATGCAACCCTCACGGGCGTTCCCCTGCCCCTCACCCTCGCAAACGGCTATCTCCTTGCCACCTTCACCACCGACCTGACCAATCTTCGCGCCCTCTATGTCAGTGCCAAAAACGCCAGTGAGCAAGCCTCGTTCATCCGACGCCAACGCGACATTCTCCTGAAGCCTGCCGTACAGCGCATGAAGCAATATCGAGACATCATCCCGGCGCGTTTCGATGCCAACTCGCCCTTTGTGCTGTCCCTGCCCGCGCTCAATCCGCCGCCCGGCTCTACCCCCGACCCGGTGCAGTTCAATGGGGAATGGGACGCTGTCAAGAAGGCAGCCGTACTTCGCTGGACTCCCTCCGATAACAGCAATCTCGCGTACTATAGCCTGCGTGTGTGCGTCGGAAAGAGTTACAAGGTTGCCAATGAGTTTGCCGTCGCCGAGATTGACAGCAGCCTCACCACCTTCGAGACAACCGAAGGCTTAATCAATTCCGGCGCGAGCGTCGTCTATCGTATCTACGTTGTCCTAAAAACCGGCAACGAAAAGGGCAGCAATAACGTCGCAATCACGCGCCCTTAGTTGCCACCCAAACGCAAATCTATTAACTTCGCCTTCGATGATGAGGAACCAAACCTATGGCACGCAAAAGTCGTAAGGGACAGCGCGGGCAGCCCCTTTCTCACACCGAGTTCCGCGCTCATCGCTCTGCTCGGAGCCATCTCTCAGCGGTCTTCTCCTCAAGAAATGCCGTGCAAAGCAAGCATAAATCACTTGACATTTCGGGCGAGGTTTTGTACCCTCGCCCGGAATCGCCTCATCTACCAGCTTGGCGTTTTGGCGCGTTCAGGGAGAGGATATTTTTCCAGATACTGCTCATAAGTTCCATTGAAGTCAACGATTCCCCCCGGCGTAAAAGAGAGGACGCGGGTCGCCACATCGGAAATCAAATCGCGATCATGGGAAACAAGAAAAATTGTTCCCTCAAACTGCGACAGCCCTTCTCCAAGTGCGTTGACCGCTTCGAGATCGAGATGGTTTGTCGGTTCGTCGAAGATCAGCACCGGATTCTTTTCCAGCATTAACTTCGCCATTAGGGCGCGACTGCTTTCGCCCCCCGACAGTTTGTAGGTCTCCTTGAGTGCTTCGTCGCCGCTGAACAGCATTCGCCCCAAAAGCCCACGTACAATCTGCTGATCGTTTTCCGGTTCGAGAGGCAGCAGCCAGTCGAGAATGGTTTTGTCCTGCGGAATGGCGTCTTTGGTGTCTTGCGGATAATAACCCCAAGACACGGTTCCGCCCCATTTGACGGTTCCGGAATCCGGTTCAAGTTCGCCCATCAAGGTTCGCAGCAGTGTGGTTTTGCCCGCGCCGTTGGCTCCGATAATGGCAATTCTATCCCCGCGCATCGCCTCAAGGTTCAAATCCTTGAACAAGATATTGTCGCCGAACGCCTTCGTCAAGCCCTCGACTACAACGGTTTCGCGGCTCGACGACTTGTTTTGATCGAAGCGGATAAACGGACGTTGGATATTGGTTTTTTTAAGTTCAGTCGGGGCAAGACGCGCCATTTCTTTGCGGCGTGACTGTACCTGAGAGGCGCGTTTTCCAGCCGCGAATTTATTGACGAACTCTTGCAGCTGCGTGACTTTTTTCTGCTTGTCGCGGTTGACCGATTCGACTCGATCCCGCGCCGACATTTTACTTTCCAGCATATCGTCATAATTGCCCGGATACTGAATAATCGTCTCGTAGTCTATGTCGGCAATATGGGTACAGACCGAATTGAGAAAGTGGCGGTCATGCGAGATCACGATCAGCGTGCCTTTGTATTCTCTTAGAAACTCTTCAAGCCAGTGGATCGACTCCAAATCCATGTAGTTGGTCGGTTCGTCGAGAAGAGCCGCATCCGGTTCGCCGAACAGTGCCTGAGCGAGCAAAATGCGGAATTTCATATCCGTCGGCAAGGTACTCATAAGATCGTAATGGCGTTCATCGAACAAGCCGATGCCGCGCAGAATCTCCGCCGCCTCAAGTTCCGCCATATAGCCGTTTTCGTCGGCGACAACCGATTCCAGATTGCCCAAACGCTCCATTTCGGCGTCTGTAAAGTCGGTTTTTTCGCAAAGCGCATTGCGTTCCGAGAGGGCTTCCCATAAAATTTTGTTGCCCATCATCACCGTGTCGATGATGCGGTTGTTGTCGAACTCGAACTGATTCTGCTTGAGTACGCCCATCTTGCGTGGGCGAATAATAACGCCATTATTGGAGGCTTCGATCTCACCCGTTAGAATTTTGAGAAACGTGGATTTCCCTGCGCCATTGGGTCCCGTAATGCCATAGCGGTTTCCCGGCGTAAATTTGACCGAAACATCATCGAACAGTGTCCGTGAACCATAAACCTTGCTAACGCCCTCAACCGTAATCATCGTACTTTCCCTTATCGTGTGTCAGAAAAAAGACGCACCCGTTTGTGCGTCTTGGATTGTCTTTTATTATACCCTTGTCACCTGTGCCACGTACAGGTTTTTTAGAACGACGACCATACGGCATTTTGCTTTCCAGTGGCGCAATCTGTGCAAATTGAATCTTGACAAGATGCCGTATCTTTGATATAATTCTAAAGGTAAGACCAGCAAGCATTGCACACGGATCGGCACAGTCGCCGCCACAACCTTTGAGGAAATGCACCGATGCCCTCGCGCTCTATGCTGTATATGCTGACTCCGCCATTGATCGCCGGAGCCGCTGTTCTCTTGGAAAGCCCGCTCACTCGCGCCTTCAACAATCGTGAGGCGATGCTGCCTATCCTATTGTTCGTATTATTATCCGCTATCCTTCATCCGCGTCTTCGCGCCCTGATGATCGTTACGCTCTGCTACGGCGTCGCGGGAATGGCACTGCGTGATGCGGTGTCAGCGCGTTCGATTCCCATGCCGCCCGATCTCGACTATCTCATTCTGGATACTGCCCGCCCCCTCGCTCTGCTCTTCGTTGCCGTTCTCGCAATTGCCTCCGCCATCGGTGAGACGCGCCAGCCCGGAACCGTTTGGGCAAGACGCTGCTATTTCGGAGCCGCCGCCCTCTACTTCATCGGCATTGGTCTGATCAACATCGGCTGGCACTCTTCTTGGCGCGGGTATATGCTCTTTGCCATCGGTCTGATCGCGGCAGGCGGATGTCTCTTCGCCCACCGGATTGTCGCCTCCGAATTGGAAGAAGAGGCAGAAGCCAAAACCGCTGAAGAGTCCCCATACCAACGTGATCGCAACGAGGAACATCGGCGCAATCTGCGGGCAATCGAATGGCATGACCCTTTGGAATCGGTCTCTACCGGAACGCCGAACACTTTGCCCGAACCGCGCTGAACCCTCTTTGGTTTTTCTTCACCCGCAATTTGTAGAGTTTCTTTGGGTCAAATCTACGTTTTCTCTCTTCTTTGCATATTTTTGCCTCTGATGGCATAGTAATTGCATAGATTTAACTTGGGGCAGGGTATGCTTAACCCATACTTTGTCACTCTTTTTTCTGTTACAGAGAAGGCATTGTCTACGGCTTTGTTGTTCTGCCATTTTTTAGCCTCTCGAACCAGAACAGTCCACGCTGGCTGATGTCAAATTATTTTCGGCACAATATGCACACAGTATTGCGCTCGAAGGGAGAGAATAGAATGAGTCAGAAATCGGCTCTTAACCGCAGATTGGGATTGGCGGCTTTGTTGTTGACAGGAAACGCACTCAGCAATGCAGTTTATGCCCAATCCGCAATTTTCGACAGCCGCGCAGGTTTCAGCAGATACGGTCTGCTCAACGGGGATCGCCTCGCGCTTTATCTCAATGCTCGCGGCGATCTGGGTGCGCCTTTTTCCCTCAACAGCGGGGGCAAATCTTCTTCCATTGTCGACCCAATAACCGGGCGACCCAACCCCGGCAATATTGGCAATGATGGTCGAATTTTGCCGACCAATCGCCCACCCTCCTATGCCGCCCTGTTTAGCCTCAACCCAACGGGCAACGGCTCTATCGGCGATTCCGTGAAAGCCAAAAGCGAATATCTCGGAGCCGGTTCCTCATCCATTATCGAAGGCTTCAGCGTCTTTGCTCAAAATGGACTTGAACCCGAAACACGCTTCCGGGCAAATCCCACTATGAACGTGACGGGTTTCACCGTCAGTGGGGCGACGGCGACCGGTCCGCTGACAGCCGTCTCGAACCTCACGACAGCCCTGCGGTTCGACAACAACAATAGGGGAACGCTCGGCATCGAGCAGACGATCAGTTTCCAAACCGGAGCCAACGTGCCGGGCAATCGCGTCCAGTTTAGTACAGACTTTACCAATAACAGTGGAGAGACGCTGGAGAATTTCCGGTATGCGCGTGTGGTGGATGCCAATACCGCCTTCGTCAACCCGAGGACGACGCAACGCTTCTCGACGGACAACGAACCCAATGCGTTTGCCTTAACCAGTGTGGTCAATAATAATGCGGTCGGGATTGGAGTGTTCGGCGACAATCCCCGACAGTTCCCCGCGCAGCCCGGCTCGATCTTGTTTACTGCCGCTTCGAGCATCGGCGAGGCTACACTGCTGCAATCGCCCTTTGATCGCGTCACAACCTATGTCGAACTGACCAGCAATAATGGAGCCGTGATCAAGAGGAAAGTCGGCAACGACTTGATCACAACCAATGACACAATTCTTTTTTCAACGACAAACTTCATCGGTGACGCTGCTTTCCAAGATCAGGTTGGCACTGCTCTGAACTTCGGCAACAGCAGTGACAGTTCGCTGATTTTGCTGTCCCCGTCGTTGACAATTGGCGCAAACCAAACGGCGAATTTTACGTTCTTCTACTTCTTCGGGGGACAACTCAACCCCCCCGTCGTGCCTGAACCCGGAACGGTTGCGTTCCTTGTGGCAGGCGGTCTTTCGGGCTTGTGGCTTCGCCGCCGCAAACTGAGGGGTTAGATGTTATAGAGAAATCGCTTAAACTCCGTACATTCGCCAGTGCGGGGGTTTTAAACCCCCGTCTGAAATGGCGTGCCGCCAAGCGTCCTTCGGACGCGCAATGTACGAGATTTATCTGATTTGTCTATAAGGGACTTTCAA
>CAZPZP010000322.1:0-5362 GCA_964591025.1 uncultured Chthonomonadaceae bacterium | reverse complement strand
CAGAGAGCCTAAAGGCTGATTTGAACGAAAATTCCCACAACCCTGAACTGTTACCACGGCGCGTCTGGAAGAATTCCAACCCGATACCGTCCAATCGCTCTTGAAACAAGTGACGTTCGGGGTGCGCTATACCGTGAATTCGCAGTGGATATTGGCACTCAACTGGCGGCAGGGTCTCCACGTCTCCGTTCGCCCTGCCTCCGAAGCCCTCCAAGGGAACTAAACTTTCCAGGCTCCGTTGTTGATACTAACAGTCTGACTTGTTCCATTGAAGGCAAACTTGACAACCGCCCGAAATTGCCCTATAATAGTCTTAATTCGGAAACGTAACAAGGAGAAAGTAGCACGATGACCTTGACCCTCACACCGGAATTGGGACGTCGCTTGACCGCCTACGCACAACATCGGCAAAAACCTGTTGAAGCCGTTCTCGACGAACTCGTTCCCGACGTGCCGACACAAGACCAAACTCTGCCAGAAACATGGCAGGAAACATTCGCCCGTTGGAAACAGCATTTCGAGGGACGCACTTTGCCTGACCTCCCCCCGGATGCCTTTTCGCGTGCCTCCTTTTATGGAGAGCGCGGCTAATGAACTGGATAGCAGACGCCAATATTTATCTGCGAACCATCAATCCGCAGGGCGCACTCTATGCTGATACCCTGCGTGCCGTCACTGCATTGGAACAGCGAGGCGACCAAATCCTCCTTGTGCCGCAAAATCTCTTCGAAGTCTGGAACGCTCTCACGCGCCCCATCGCAAACAATGGCTTCGGCTTCGCTATTCCCGACGCCCTCACAGTCATCTCAGATATGGAATCCAAACATCCGCTCTGGTTGGACACGCTGGAAACCCTACGGCAATGGAAGCGTCTTATCGAAGTCTACGAGGTCAAAGGCGTACAGGTTCACGATGCCCGCATGGCGGCTGCCTGTCTCTCACATAATGTAACGCACATTCTCACTTACAATACAACGGACTTTCAACGCTATGCCGCTGAACTGACCGCTGTTGCGCCGCCCAATGTCTAATCGGACAGACACGCAAGAAACTTCCTCAAATTCCCTAACATGGCGGCACAAGCGGACAGTGAGAACACTCATCGCCGCGCTCGATTTGCAGCGTCGAATGCTCTATCTCGAACCGCTCATGCAGTTCCTGCGCCGCATTCTCTAAAAAGGCATCGTTGACAGTATGATCGGGTATGACAAGGTGCGCGGTCAGAGCCGTTTCCGTCGTACTCATGCCCCAAATATGCAGATCATGGACGGACGCCACTCCCGGAAGCGACCTCAAATACGCAGACACGGCGGCAGGGTCTCCACGTCTCCGTTCGCCCTGCCTCCGAAGCCCTCCAAGGGAACTAAACTTTCCAGGCTCCGTTGTTGATACTAACAGTCTGACTTGTTCCATTGAAGGCAAACTTGACAACCGCCCGAAATTGCCCTATAATAGTCTTAATTCGGAAACGTAACAAGGAGAAAGTAGCACGATGACCTTGACCCTCACACCGGAATTGGGACGTCGCTTGACCGCCTACGCACAACATCGGCAAAAACCTGTTGAAGCCGTTCTCGACGAACTCGTTCCCGACGTGCCGACACAAGACCAAACTCTGCCAGAAACATGGCAGGAAACATTCGCCCGTTGGAAACAGCATTTCGAGGGACGCACTTTGCCTGACCTCCCCCCGGATGCCTTTTCGCGTGCCTCCTTTTATGGAGAGCGCGGCTAATGAACTGGATAGCAGACGCCAATATTTATCTGCGAACCATCAATCCGCAGGGCGCACTCTATGCTGATACCCTGCGTGCCGTCACTGCATTGGAACAGCGAGGCGACCAAATCCTCCTTGTGCCGCAAAATCTCTTCGAAGTCTGGAACGCTCTCACGCGCCCCATCGCAAACAATGGCTTCGGCTTCGCTATTCCCGACGCCCTCACAGTCATCTCAGATATGGAATCCAAACATCCGCTCTGGTTGGACACGCTGGAAACCCTACGGCAATGGAAGCGTCTTATCGAAGTCTACGAGGTCAAAGGCGTACAGGTTCACGATGCCCGCATGGCGGCTGCCTGTCTCTCACATAATGTAACGCACATTCTCACTTACAATACAACGGACTTTCAACGCTATGCCGCTGAACTGACCGCTGTTGCGCCGCCCAATGTCTAATCGGACAGACACGCAAGAAACTTCCTCAAATTCCCTAACATGGCGGCACAAGCGGACAGTGAGAACACTCATCGCCGCGCTCGATTTGCAGCGTCGAATGCTCTATCTCGAACCGCTCATGCAGTTCCTGCGCCGCATTCTCTAAAAAGGCATCGTTGACAGTATGATCGGGTATGACAAGGTGCGCGGTCAGAGCCGTTTCCGTCGTACTCATGCCCCAAATATGCAGATCATGGACGGACGCCACTCCCGGAAGCGACCTCAAATACGCAGACACGGCGGCAGGGTCTATGCTTTTGGGAACCGCATCTATTGCCAATTCCACCGACTCGCGCAGCAAGCCCCACGTTCCCCATAAGATAATGCCCGCGATGACGAGACTGACCGCCGAATCCAGCCACAGCCAGCCCGTCGCCATGATAATTACGCCCGCGATCACCACGCCGAGCGAAATCCCCGCGTCCGCCGCCATGTGCAGAAACGCCCCTCGGATATTGACATCTTTTTCGCGCCCGGACAGAAACAAAAACGCGGTGAAAGAGTTGATCACAATGCCGATTGACGCCACCCAAATCACCGTCATGCCCGCCACTGGAGCCGGATTGCGGGCGCGACCAATCGCCTCCCAAATGATGCCGCCAATCGCAACGAGAAGGAACAGCGCATTGAACAACGCCGCCAAAATCGAAGTGCGCCGCCATCCATACGTTCGGCGTTCCGTGGGAATGCGGCGTGCCAAAACGCTTGCGCCCCACGCCATAAACAAGCCCAAGACATCCGAAAGGTTGTGTCCGGCGTCGGCGACAAGGGCGAGCGAGTGCGACAGCACCCCGAACACCGCCTCCAAAATCACGAACGTGGTATTGAGGACTATTCCGATGGCAAACGCCCGTCCGAAATTTGCAGGCGCGTGGTTATGTCCCGCCGACATGACTATTCCTTCTCCGATTCGACAAACTGCAAGCGCATAGCACTCAAACCCGACAGCAGCATCACACTGCCTGCCAGAAGATACGGCAGCATCGGACGAACATCGAACAGCACGCCGCCCAAGATCGGACCCGCCAAAAATCCCACGGAACGCACCGACTGCAGCACTCCGAACATCTCCCCCTGACGCTCCGCAGGCGCAAGACGACTCGCTAAACTCTGTAAAATAGGGTTCGCAAGCCCCGCTCCGATTCCAAACAATGTACTTGCACCGAACAACAATGCTACATTCGGGGCGAACGGCATTAGAGCAAGACCCACGCCCTGCAAAAGATACGCCATACTGATCAGCGTCTTCGGGCGCAGACGCTCCGACAGCCAAGACAGCAAAACCGTCTGAGAGATCACACCGAGCAGTGCCTCATAGCCAAAAATTAAGCCGAACAGCAATGCTCCCGCTCCCAATGTCTGATGAATCAAACGCCCGAATGTTCCCTCCAAACACGACAGCGCGAAGTACGCACTCGCCGCCAAAAGAAAGACAGGACGCAACGCCGGAACCGCTCGCAAAAGGTTGATACGAGAAGGCAGCGGTGTGTTCGGTTCCTCCGATTTAGGACGCGGTGCGACGGAAGGCACTGCCAAAAATATCCATACCGACCCCAAAAGAGACAGCCCCGATGCCACACTGCCAAGCAGCAGATGCCCGCCTGAAGACGACAGCCAGCCCCCGATTGCCGGACCCAAGATCAATCCCGCTGTCGTCGCAGCACCCAAGCGTCCCATTGCTTGAGTGCGTAAATTTTCGGGAGTTGCATCTGCGAGATATGCTTGCGCCGCCGTCACATTTCCCCCGCCCAAGCCCGCCAGTATCCGACTGAGAACAATCAGTCCGACGCCTGACGATAACGCATACAACCCCATCGAAAAAGAAGACAGGAGACCGCAGAGCAGCAGAACGGGCTTACGTCCCGCCTTATCGCTCCACCGTCCCCACATCGGCGCGGCGGTCATTTGCACCAGAAAATAGACCGCATACACGCTCCCGATCAGCAGACCTTTTGCCCCGAACGCCTCCATGCGCGTCTGTAAATCGGGCAGGATCATGCCAAAGCCCATTAGGTCGAGACAGACGGCGAACAGCAAGGGCAGTTCGTGCGGAACGAGTTGGCGCGTTGGCTTATGGGACGGTGTTACCTGCATATCTCCTCACCCCAATCTCTTCCCCCTTTTCAACAGGTTGTTTGCTCATGGTTTCCCCATGAGCAAGGGCGTAAAAATCGGGCTTGAGAGGCTGTAGAAGCAACGATGACCTTCCCCTCTGTCCGCTTGTATTCGGGCAGAGGGGAAACAGACTCAATCGCCTATTTGCTATTGCAATCCGCCGTGCAGCACGCCGATCCCACGTAGCAGCACGCCGCACCGGAAGTGCAGCACGTCATTTTGGACGCCTTGCCCTTGGGCGCATTCGCGGAGGCAAGCGTGCCGGTTGTCCCGAAGGTCAGCGCGGCGAGAGTGATAGCAGCAAACAGAGTTTTAACGGTCTTCATGTGAAGATTCTCCTTGAGTAAATCGAACGGTTGATATATCGCGAACGCCTTGCGACGACGCGATTTCGTGCGGAACGACAGGGCGTAAGACGCGCTTTGCTCCGACACGGCAGTTCATCGGTTCACAGGAGAATAGGCGGGGCGCGTCCATAGTGCGAACGCAAGAATCGCTGCGGGAAGAAGTCGAGCGGGCGTGTTTCATACGCTGCAATCTTGGTTTCCGGCGCAAAAACAGTGGGAATATCCGGCAATATCGCCGCAATATAAAAGTATGTCGTGCGTTCCTGCAAGGAAGTCAGGGGCGCGTTTTTGATTGACAGTGAACAATGCTTCGAAGGGCAGCGGACAGAGGCGACAGACTGAGCGACGGCGGTCTCACCCGGCATCGGACATTGGGAACAATGAACGGCGGAAGCGGTTTTTGCGGTTTGCGGATACAAAAGCGGGCAGTCGGGCGGGCAGGGCGTGCCGTCGGGGCAAGTCCACGTTCCGCCATTGCCTAAAGTCAACACTGAGAGGATCAGCGTCAACAGCAATGCGACTGTTCTGCGATTGAATTCCTTTCGTCTGTTCATCTTGTTTATTATAACGCACCGGACGCCGCAAACAGCGTCCGGTTTTTGTTTATTCTTTACTCACCTCTCGCAACGGGGGGTGAAAGTACCCGGCAAGAAAGTACAAGCGTCTTTACCTCACCCCCAACCCCT
>CAZPZP010000321.1:0-5363 GCA_964591025.1 uncultured Chthonomonadaceae bacterium | reverse complement strand
CTTTCAGTACCCGACAATGCGATGGAACGGTTTAATCATTGAAAGTCCCTTATAGAAACTGTTGCTTCATTATATACGATTATTTCCATTGGGCTTGCGGGGGCTGGTCGCGCCGAACGACAACGGTTTCCAAATTGTGAGCCTCCCAAGCGGGGCTTCGCGGGGTTAAGCGGGGAACGTGATAGACGGGCATCGGCTCCTCACGCCGATACCCGCCTCGCAAACGCCGCACACCAATCGGCGAAACCGAAATGGTGTCAGGAGTGACCTTGAGACGCAAATAGTGATACAGCAGACCGTCCTCACCATCGGAAGCGGTAGGTCCGCGCCCTCCTATGGCACACTCTGCCACACCGTTGCCGCGCAGAAGGTCATAGTGTTCGCGGTAGCGGCTGCGACGAGTCGGCTCCATAATAGAGGGGCGCAGGGAGATATGCCCGCCGCCGCCCGTCACGAAAATTCCGGTGTGGGGCAGACTGTCCGAGCGAAACCACTCGAACGTATGTGAGTGACCGGACAACACGAGATGGACATCGTATTTTTGCAGAATCGCCAAGAGATTCGCCCGCAAGCCCTGCACATCGGAGCGTTCGCAGTGGTTGGTGATCGTCGTATAAAGCGGATGGTGCATATACACAATGCGCCAATTGCCGGGACGCTCCGCGACGGACTTTGCCAAACCCTGTTCGAGCCATTGTAGCTGCTCGGTGTCGTAATCTTCGGGGCGATAACGCAGACGGCGGCGTTCCAACGCGAGTTCGCGCTGAACATCGAGAGCCTCTTCGGAAAGCCGGTGCAGTTGCGCGGTCTCTTGATTATGAGTGGGCGTCACCGTTTGCGCCCAAACGTGCAGGGCTTGCTGTACTCTGTCGCGTGCGCTGAGCAGCAGGGTTCGCGCCTGTCCCTCCGGCAATTCCGAGAGACAAGCCTCGACGGGAGACAAGGCGCGGCAGCTTTCATCGCTGAGTTCTTCGAGGGCGAGCAGACTTTTCTGGATTGTGGCGGCGTCCTGCGCGATACTCAGATCGTGGGTCGCCTCTTTCCAGCGGCGGTCTGCCAATTGCAAATCGTGTCCGGCATCGCGGCAGGGCAAGGGAATCGGCTTGATATTGCGAACGATCTCATGCAGAGCGGTCAATGCCTCGCTGACATCGGTGCTGACCTGCACAATACTGCCATAGCGTGCTATGTCGTGACTGGCGTCATGGTGTGCCGTGCCGCGCTGTTCTTCCCAAGCCGCCTGTGCGCGGCGCAAATTCCGCTCCAACTCTTTGGCTTTTGCCTCCAATGTCTGCAATTGCTCGGAAGCGTCGGCGTGAACCTGTCCTTGCTCGGTTTCGGACGGCGGCGCATCGAGTGTATTGGAGTCCAGCGCGAAGAATTCGGCGGAACCGACTTGAAATGTATAGTACCGATTGGGCAGCCGCGTGTATTCCCCCGGACGATACACAAAGGGGGTTTGACCTGTGTCTGCCTCTGCATCCACAAACGCCCTCATATACGCCTTGCCCATCTCGGAGCCGCCTTCGGGCAGACGGAACGCAAACAACTCTTCGCTGATCGCCCGCAGTCCCGCGCCCAAAAACGGCAAGCGTGAAAACCAACTGATCCAGTTGTTGAGATCATAATAGTCGTGATTGCCCGGAACCGGCAGAAACGGCAAGCGAAACGTCAGATTGTCCACTGTGCTTTGCGGCTCAAGAAACGCGGCATACGGTTCCCGGAAATTGCGGTCATACAAGCGACGCTCGCCCGTCAGATAAATCACATCGCCCGTATGCACCACAAATGCTGCTTCCCCCTGAGTGTCCGGCAGGGCGGCATCTTTCGCCATTTCGCCCGCAACCGCATCTTGCGGCGAGCGTTTCGCGCCGGCGGCTTCGGAGTCGCCGGTATCTCCCAATGCCAAAAAGGTAAAATTTTGCGGATCGGGCGGGGCGGGCAGTTCCAGCGTATGCGTCTTTCCCTGCCCGGTTCCGATTGTCCACCGGGCGATAATATCCCGATCCAGCGGTGATTTCAACCACGTATCGATCTTAAACAGGGGCATCCTTTTTCCTTTGCAATAGAGGATTATCCGGCAAAATCTTGGGGAACCATGACACGCAATGCTTTGGGCGCGAGACCGAATTTCAACGGCGTGCGAAACACAACCTCGCCGTCCATAATGACATCTTGGGAGGGCAGGGTCTCGATCATGCCGCTTTTTGCGCGAAACGTGGGGACGGATTCCAATCCGACGTGCCGCCCGCCGGGAAGAGACAATACAAACTGCAATAACTCCCAGCGGGTCGAAGCGGTCAGAGCGTAAACGATCAAGATTCCATCGGTGATATTGGCGTCGGGGGAGAGCGGAAACGGTCCGGCATGGAAGCGACCGTTTCCGATCACGATCTGCACCGTTTCGACGGTTTGGGTTCCAGCGTCTGTGGTGATCGTGGCTTGAAAGCGGTGCATCTGCCGCACCGCTTTGATCACTGCCGCCGCATAAGCAAAACGCCCCAGCCGCCGCTTCGACTCTTTGGTCAGTGATTCCGCGATCAGAGTTGTCAGTCCAATTGTAGCGACATTGAGAAAATAGTCGTTGCCCGCGACGCCGACATCAACTGCCGCCACGCGCCCTTCGATCAGCACGCGGCACGCCAACTCAACATCAGCGACAATTCCCAGATCGCGAGCGAACTGATTGCCGGTTCCGAGCGGCATGACGCCCATGACCGAATTGCTGTTGACGAAGTAGCGCACCACTGCACTGAGCGTGCCGTCACCGCCGCCGACAATCACAAGAGGCACTTGTTGTTCAATCGCCTGTTTCGTCAGTTGCGGCACGCGGGAAGCATCACGAACGGCATAGTGAGAGAGCAGTTCCATGCCCTGCGCTTCGAGCGTCTCTTTGGTCTTCTCGAACCACTCCTGCCCGCGCCGCGACTGCGTATTGACAATAAGAACCGCCTGTTGTTTCTCCGCCACCCGTCCTCCTCTAAAAGCGGACTTGCACTTGCGGCAGCCTCTTCTCCCTGTTATACGAGTGAAACGACAAATCGTTGTAGGGAACAGGGCAATGCACTCTGATCCACGAAACACACGAAAAAGAAGAGATCTCTTGCATCAGAGTGTCCGGGTACAAGAACGTACCCGGCTAAAAAACAGGCGTCCTACGGACGTAATCCCTCGTCTGAAAGTATATCGCTTCTGCATTGGGATTGAGTGCGAAGCACGGCACGGTGGAACGAGACCTGCACGAAGAATTTATTTCGCTGGGCAAAGTTTAGCAATCAACCGTTACGTCAATAATTTCAAGAGGAACTTTCGCGGCGCAAAGAATCGTCCTGAACAGGGTAAAATAGGAAAGTAAGACAAACTTTCTGAGAGGACTTTGATTTTTATGCTACGAAAAGAGATCGCCCTAATAGGACTTGGGGCATTGATAGTATTGACGGGCTGCGCCCCCAAAGCGGAAGAGACGAGCGGCACTAACACCCCGCCAGCATCCTCCAATGCCACGCTGAACATGGAGACTCCATCGAGCGCGGGAACCGCAACGCCGGAAACCCCTGCCGCCACAACTGAAACGCCCGCAGAGGGCGCAAAAGGTTCCGGCAAAGAGATTACTACGGCGTCGGGCTTGAAATATGTGGACGTTAAAGTCGGAACCGGCGCATCGCCCAAAGTCGGGCAGATGGTCACTGTTCACTATACCGGAACGCTTACAGACGGCAAGAAATTCGACAGCAGCCGTGATCGCAGCGAGCCGTTCGAGTTTGCTATCGGGATCGGCAAAGTGATTCAGGGATGGGATGAGGGCGTGATGACCATGAAGGTCGGAGGACGCCGCAAACTGATTATTCCCGCCAGCCTCGGTTATGGTGAAATGGGGCAGGATCCGATTCCGGGCGGCGCAACTCTGCTGTTCGATGTGGAACTGCTCGGCATCAAATAGCGTCCAATGCTATCGGGAGAGATGCGCGTGACCTGCAAGCACTGTAACTCGAATAATGTCGATCCGGACAGCCGTTTTTGTCCCCACTGCGGATCGGAATATCGTCCTGACGCCCTCCTTAACGACCGTACTGTGACGGCTCTGGTTCCAATTTCGCAAGGGCTTGCGGCGTCGCCGCTCTCTTCCTCCGAACTCCATTCCCTGCTCACTCAGGCGAATCTCTTTCGGCAGCGTAGAGAGTGGGAGGGCGCGATCAATTGCTGTATCACCGTGTTGCGTGCCGATCCGGGCAATCCGACAGCACACGCGCTTTTGGGTGAGGTCTATTATGGTCAGCACAAACTCCACGACGCCGTTCACTGGTTTCGGCTGGCAGTCGAACTTCATCCCAACCCCAACGACATCGCCCGTCTGTACCAATTAGAGGAGGAGGCACGGCGCGGGTCTGCCGCTGACCTTGTGCCTTCCGGCAAAAAGTCACAACTTATACCCATTCATGCCGACGGCAATTATTCCACTGGCACAGCCCAACTGATGGGGCTTCCGCCGCGCACCTATCTCAATATCATCACGGCGGTATCACTTGCGTTTACGTCGGTGATGCTTGTGGCGATATTGGTGTCGCGCTCGACCCGCAAAGCCGACAAGCCGAATACGGTTGCGGCGAATCAGCCTGTACCGATAGTCACTCTCCTGCCGCCTTCAACGGTTCCCTTGCAAAACACAAACCCAAAAATCGCGCTCAATCTTCCTGCCAACGCCGCCAGTCAAATTGCCAAAAACCGTGATGCCGGACAGCCACGCCAAACGCCTGAAGGCATGACGAAGCCGCTTCCGCTTGCCCCGATTATGGGCGTGCGTTCCTTGCCGCCGAATACCGCTCCGAAACCGCGTCCCGAAGTGCCAAAAGAGGAAACAAGCGAGCCGCCAATCCCGATGCATTCCCTGCCCGAAGGAATGAGCCTCGCCAATCCCCCCTACCATGATCCCGTTTCCGGTGCGGTGTCGCTGTTGGTTGTCGCCCCAATACAGAGTATCAATACACTCACAAATACAGAACGCACTGCCATGCTCCGCAATGTCTACCGGGCGGCACGTATCCATTTCAACACCGAACGGGAATCGCAGAGAGTCGCCGTCTATGTGCAGTCGCGTTCTGAGGGCGCAATCGTGATGCTTGCCGAAATCAGTCGTATGACCGCCGACGCCGTCAATCCCGAAAACGAAACGCCCGACACCCTCGAATCCCGCCTGATCTCCTTGAAAACGAGAGACAGCGCAGAGAACTCTCGCCCCGTTCCCAACGGAACCGCTTCGAACTAACCCGCCCCTTCCATTCCCTAACCTCTTTTTGTGATCCACGAAATCACACGAAAAAAAGCCAAAACCGGAATAGACCTCTTGCCTAAGTCCAGCGAAATGA
>CAZPZP010000320.1:0-5377 GCA_964591025.1 uncultured Chthonomonadaceae bacterium | reverse complement strand
AAGTGACCGCCGCCCCACAAACCGCCCTGCGCTAAATGAGGTTTACGAAGGTGCAGACCATAGAGCGACAGAGAACTTCCTCCGTCGCTCTTTTTTACGTGAGAAAGAACAGCAAGCAACCGATGTTGACGATTTTGTGAGGAACGTCTATAATGAGAGACGCCATGAGGCATATTCTGTACTCTTAGGACTGCTGTGATTCCTTCTCTTCTTTTATTGCGCCCGCGCCTTGTCGTCGTTGCAGCGATTTTGGCGGCTCTCTCATTCGAGGGAGCGGCGGGGTTTGCGTGTGCCGATACGCCTTTCGGTAACGACGATTCCGACCTTGACGAAGCCGCGTTCTTTTTGCCTGATCGCCTCGCAAAATTGTCCAAAACCGACAAAGTCACGCCGAAAACTGTTGCGCTGCAAGGCAAAAAAGACGCCAATGACGAGGTGACCATTACGCGGTTTCAGAAACTGAAATGGTCGCCGAACAATGGATCGTTTGCCAGCGATGGCAGCGTTCGGATCGAATATAAAAATCTCGAAACCAATGTCATCTCGCAGATGCTCGCAAACGATGTCAACTATGACGCGACAACAGGGCGCGTTCTGGCAAAAGGTGAAGTGCGATTACTGCGTCCCGATGGCGTATTCACGGGGCGCGAAATTGATTTCAATCTCAAAACTAATGTCGGCTATATCACCGATGCGTTTCTCGATACCGACTACTTTCGGATGCGCGGCGAGCGAATCGAGCGCAAAGAAGATGGAACCGTTGAACTATTCAAAGGGATTTTCACGACGTGCGAGAACGAAAACCCCGACTATCGCGTGCGTGCGGGGCGTTTGACCGTCAAGCCCGATCAGTCCGTTTCGGCGCGAAACATCACGTTTTATGCGGGGAAAACCGCGTTGATCAGTCTGCCCTCGTATCGCCGCAATCTGCGTGCCAATTCGCGCCCTGCCGTCCCTAATATTGGCTTCAATCGGGCAGACGGTTTGTCTATTCGGCAAAGTGACAGCCTGATCGAATCGCCACACGAATCGCTGTATTACGATGCCCGCATCAACTTTCGCCGTCTGCCCACTGGATTCGTTACTTATCAAAAAGATGTCGGGTTTCGCAGCAACGACACACTTCCGCCAGTAGGATTCGTCAACACGCTCAATGATCCCCTGCGCGGCTATCTCGAACAACTCACGCCGCCGACCTATCAAGAGTTCGCCCAAAATCGCTATACCGAGTCGAACGACCCGCGTCGGACGTTTTTTGCTGTTGCCCAGCACGATTTCTTCAGCTATACACGCCGCCGCACCGACCTGCGGGTTTCGCGCTTGCCGGAAGTCGGGATGCGCTGGACGAACATTTTGGGGAAACGCCTTTCGGTCAACGACAGAGAACGCCAAAACGAACGATTGCGCGACGGCACGCGGGCGATTCTGAGGCGTGATTCGTCCGCTCCGTTCTTAGTAGATTTTATCGCGTCAGCAGGGGTTTTCGATGAGAGACCGACCAATGCCACTGCCGGACGCCTCGGAATGCGCGTTGATATTGCCTCGCAGCCGATTCTTGTCGCCAAGAATCTCGCTCTTCGCACCGCCGTTTCCAATCAAACAGCGATCTATTCTCGCGGCACGATCTATAATCTTTTCTCTCCCGAAGTCGAATTGAATTATGTCCCCGATAGAAACGCGATTTTTGGCATCGGCTATCGGTTCGCAGAGAGTGTCGGCAGAACGCCGTTTGCGTTCGATGCGCGGGATATTCGGCACGAGTTGAGACTACGGGCGCAGTATGGCGGGGCGTGGGGCGTCGGACTGGTGACGCGGTATGATTTGGAGCGGAGTCGGGCGTATGAGACCGAATTCGCGATTGTCCGCAATTTCGACTGTATGCAGATCGGCGTCGGCTATCGCTTTCGGTCTCAGCAGCTCGCGATCATTTTCAACCTGCTCCCGCCCACGTCCTCAAGCCGCGCCAATCGCACATTGCAGCCCGATGTCGGTAATCCGGCTGTTGGGGCGTTAGGTAATTAGGTGATTGGGAAAGAATTCACTGTGGGTACAGGAACGTACCCAAACCCGACGACCCATTTTCAAGGAGAACAAGATGCCCGCAGAAACTTTAGATCAGATCGTCTCGCTGTGCAAACGGCGCGGCTTTATTTTTCCCGGTAGCGATATTTACGGCGGACTGCAAGGCACGTACGATTATGGACCGCTCGGCGTGGAACTCAAAAATAACCTCAAACGGCTCTGGTGGAAGCATAATGTCTATGAGCGCGACGATATGGAAGGAATCGAAACCGCCCTGCTCACTCAGAAATATGTCCTGCGCTATTCCGGGCATGAGCGGGAATTCGTAGACCTTATGGTGGACTGCAAAACCTGCCGCCTCCGGTTCCGCGAGGACAAAGCCCAAGACGCCCAATGCCTCAAGCATCCAAAAAAGCATCCCGGCGAATGCGAAGGGCAGCTCACCGAACCCCGCGCCTTCAACCTCATGTTCCGAACGCAAGTCGGACCTATTGCCGATGAGGAATCGTTTGCCTATCTGCGCCCCGAAACCGCACAGGGAATGTTCATCAACTTTAAGAACGTGCTGGATTCGACGAACCGCAAACTGCCGTTCGGAATCGCACAGCAGGGCAAATCGTTTCGTAACGAGATTACGCCGCGCAACTTCCTGTTCCGTGTGCGCGAATTGGAACAGATGGAAATCGAGTATTTCGTCTATCCCGACGATGCGCCCCGTGTCCATGACGAGTGGATCACCGACCACATGGAATGGTGGATCAATGAGGTTGGGCTTGACCGCGAGAAGCTCCAACTGTTCGAGCATCCCCAAGAGAAACTTTCGCATTACTCGGCGCGAACCGTGGACATTCTTTACAAATTTCCCACGCTCGGCTTCGATGAATTAGAAGGTATCGCGAACAGAACCGACTGGGATTTGTATTCGCACTCCCGCGACCAAGACAAAATCGACGCCTCCCCAAATACCAAAAAAAACGCCGTGCAGAACGAACATTCTACCGAACGCTTGACGTATTTTGATGATGAGACCCGCAAACATATCGTGCCGTTTGTAGTCGAACCGGCTGCCGGTGTAGATCGCGGCGTCTTGGCGGCACTGTGCGAGGCTTATGATGAAGAGACTTTGGAGAACGGCGAAGTCCGTACCGTTTTGCGTCTCAAGCCTGCGCTTGCTCCCGTCAAAGTGGCGGTGCTTCCGCTCAAAAAGAACGCGCCGGAAATTGTCGAGGTCGCCAAACGTATCAAGAATACACTGCAATCGTCGGGGCAGATGCGTGCCGTTTATGACGATTCGGCGGCAATCGGCAAACTTTATCGGCGTCAAGATGAGATTGGTACGCCGTTTTGTATCACTGTAGACTTCGAGACTATCGGCAAGTCGCGAGACGGCGACGAATCTCTGCAAGGTACAGTGACACTGCGGGATCGCGATACCATGCAGCAGATTCGCCTGCCTATCGAGGAACTTTTCACTTATATCAGTGAGCGCATTCGATAGCATCAAACTCAAATCAATCCAAACAATGAAAGGGCAGGAAATTGATAGACCCTGACATTATTGCAAAGGTGGCGGAACGGAAAATTCAGGAGGCGATTGACGAGGGCAAGTTCGACAATCTGCCCGGCAAGGGCAAGCCGATTATTTTCGATGATGACCCGATGACGCCGCCCCATCTACGGATGGCGAACCGCATTCTCAAAAACGCCAATGTGCTGCCGGAATGGATACAAATTCAGAAGGAATTGGAGCGCGAAAAGCAGGAAATCGGTAATTATCGGAATACAATTGTCGTGCAGAATCGCAAACGCCGAATTGTTCTCGAACGCCCACTTGCCAAAGAATCGGAGCGTGAGGCGTTTGGAAAATGGCACGCCAAAAGCCGCGCCGACTATCAAAGAAAACTCAAGACGGTCAATACCCTGATTCTGAAATTGACCCTGATGGCTCCTTCGACGGTTGTGCCGATGGCATCTTTCAGAATTGAGCAGGAGATGACGGCGTTCGACGCCGAATTTCCGTCCCTCACAGGTCAAACCACGCAGGAAATCACTGCCGAAAGAGAGAGCGAACTCAAGGCAATCGCCCGCGAACGCTATCAAGAAGGAACCGGGGGCGGAACCGTGCGGAGTTGGGTGGCGGCAGGGCGTATGGGCGGAAAAATCAAGCAAGAGCGCGTTTTCGGGTTGGAACTGGAAGACATCAGTCGTGCAGATGCGCCAAGTGGAAACGAGTAAGCGATGAGCCTCTTTGGTCTGAAATATCCAATCTGGCAAGCACCGACAGGCAGTATCGCCGGAGCGGAGTTGGAAGCGGCAGTCGCAAATGCGGGCGGTATGGGCGCGATGGGCTTGACGTGGACGCCGCCCGACATTGCCGCGTCGTTGGTTCGGCAGGTTCTCGAAACGACGGCGAATCCGTTCTACGTGAATTTTGCTCTCGCCTTTCCGCCGAACGCTCTTGAAGCGTGTCTGGAAGCAGGAGCAAAGATTATTACGTTTTCGTGGGGCGATCCGGCAGAATATGTGCCGATTGTTCGGCGATATGACGCGAAATTCGGCGTACAAGTCACCAATGCCGCCGGAGCCAAACGTGCCCTTGAAATCGGAGCCGACTTTCTGATTTGTCAGGGCAATGAAGCGGGCGGACACGTTCAGGCGTTTGCGTCCCTTGCGGCTGTCTTTCAAGAAGTTTTGCCGATAGCAAAGAGTTGTCCGGTGATTGTTTCTGGTGGGATAGGGGACGGATTTCAGGCGCAGGGTTGGCTTGCGTTGGGAGCGTCCGGAGTAATGTTCGGGACGCGGTTTGTCGCTTCGCAAGAGAGCCGCGCCCATATAGAATACAAACGTCGCCTCGTTAAAGCCAAGCGTACCGACAGTGTTTTGACGGTCTGCTTCGATGGTGGCTGGACACAAGCGATGCACCGCGTTCTTCGCAATTCGACTCAAGAGAGTTGGGAGGCGGCAGGGTGTCCTCCTCTCGGCAAGCGTCCGGGCGAAAATGAGACCGTTGGACAGACCGCCGACGGTCAGAGCGTCATCCGCTATGAGGACACTGCCCCCCGCGATGGATTCACCGGCGACATCGAAGCGATGTGCCTCTATGCTGGTCAATCGGTAGGTTCGGTTGTCTCTATTCAATCGGCAGTGCAAATTGTTGAAGAAATCGGTTGGGAATTGGACGCTCAGAATTTCCTTACACGCTCGCCCAATTCCCCAATTTGAAAACCGCATCAGCGAAATGAATATTCCTGTCCAAATCTCGTTGCTGGCTTTGACCGGAGGTTTACAACCCCCGTCTGCAAAAAACAAGCGTCTTTCAGACGCACCAACTCGAATTGACTCCCCTCTCCTCCGA
>CAZPZP010000319.1:0-5379 GCA_964591025.1 uncultured Chthonomonadaceae bacterium | reverse complement strand
GCGCAGTTATGTGCCGGGTCGCAGTTGGAAGGCACTCTCGGAATTGCTGATGCGTTTGTTGCCTCCGATGGTCATTGCCGATTTGGGTGCGGGCGAAGGAACCCTGTCGCTGATGCTGGCGGAGCGAGCGAAACACGTCATTGCGGTAGACAGTTCGAGTAAGATGGTAGAGTACGGCGCGGGCTTGGCGCAAAAGGGCGGCATCACGAATTTGGAGTATCGGCAGGGTGATATGGAAGCCCTGCCCATCGAAACAAACGCCGTCGATCTGGTTCTCATGCACCAAGTTCTGCACCATGCCCTGCACCCGCAACAGGCACTTAGGGAGGCATATCGAATCCTGCGTCCGGGCGGGCGTCTCGTCATGCTCGACCTGCTCAAGCACGATGTTGAAGAGGCACGCGAACTGTATGCCGATGTGTGGCTCGGTTTCTCCCGCGTGGAACTCCTCGAATTGCTGCAAGGTGCGGAGTTCGTCCAGAGCGAAGTTTCCGTTGTGGACAAAACGCCCGAACCGCCGCACTTTGAAACGATCATGGCGTTGGCAAGTAAGCCTTAAAGGGAGATAAGGCAGAAACAAATGGCAGAGTATGATCCGGTCAATGGTGGAGAAGTTGAGACAGAACCGGGGTCACGCGGGCGCGTTTTGCGGAATCGATTGGGTATTGTTCGCAAGCGTGACATGGATCAGGCAGAATTCGAGGCACTGGTTCGTGTTCAGGAAGAGTATCTGCAAGGGAAGCCATTTCGATACCCTCCTTATCAACAATCATAGATTCTACCCTTTCACTCTACAATTATACCTTGACTGAGGAATGAAGCAGGAAATTGCACCTGTTCTCTCGTATCTTCCGGTCAGTGATCCTATTTCTGCACGAAACGCGAGACCAAGCCCAATGCCGGATATGCAGCCGCCTCTTCCACTCGATAAGCCTTACACCAATCGCAATCTTTTTTCCGATTATTACCTCGAACACATTCTGCCGGAACAAACCCATTGGCAGTTCTTGGAAGCGGAAGCACAGATCATCTGGGCGCAAATTCAGACGCTGTACAAGAGTTACACGCCTTCCTCGAACGAAGCGGCAACCGAAGATGAGTGGGTACGCCCTGTTCTCAAAGCGTTGGGGCATTGCTACAATGTCCAACCTGCTCTCAAAACTTCGGACGGCACGAAAAAACCGGATTATGTGTTCTATCAGGATACGCAAGCAGCGGCAAATGCAAAAGACAAGACGCTCGACGATCACCTGCCGGAACAGGGCGGCATTCTCATTGGCGATGCCAAGTATTGGGACAGAAATCTCGATATGGCAATCAGAGTCAAAAATGCGGACGCGCTTTCCAACAAAAATCCTGCTTATCAGATTTTCTTCTACGTTCAGCAGAGCGGAGTGGAATGGGGACTGCTCACGAATGGGCGATTGTGGAGATTGGTTCACACAAGCTCCGCCCATAAGCTCGACTGCTATTATGAAGTCGATCTCGTCGATCTCGTCCAAAGCGGCAATATCCCCGATTTCCTTTTCTTTTATGCGTTTTTTCGTGCTTCGGCGTTTGATAAAAACAATTCGCTCGGCGTCTCGAAAATTCTGGAACGCAGTACGGAATTCGCTCTCGGCATTGGAGAGGCTCTCAAAACTCAAGTCTATCAAGCCCTGCTTCATTTGGCACAAGGCTTTCTCGATTTCGAGCGGAACGGGCTGACAACGGACGCCGCTTCGCTCAAAGAGATTTATGACAATTCCTTGATTGTGCTGTATCGCCTGTTGTTCATTTTGTATGCAGAAGGGCGCGGGCTGCTCCCCGTTACAGTCAACGATTCGTATCGCACGGAATACGGACTTTACGCCCTCAAGCAGGAGATTGCGAAAAAATGTGATGCCCGTCAGCAGATTTTGCCGGACAGCAGCAATTATTGGGTGCGCCTCAAGCAGTTGTTCGGTTATATCGACAAGGGTTCGCCGCCCTTGAAAATTGCGACCTTCAACGGAGGATTGTTCGACCCGGAAAAGCACCCGTTTCTCGAAAAATACACGGTGGGCGACAAGCATCTGATTTACGCTGTCGATCTGCTGGCGCGTGCCGGAAGACAATTTATCGACTACCGCGATCTGGCAGTGCGACATCTCGGCACGATTTACGAGGGTTTGCTGGAATTCCATTTGAGTCCGAATGCGCCGGAACCGGGTTGGAGGCTCAGTCTGCTCAATGACAAGGGCGAGCGCAAGGCGACGGGTTCCTACTATACACCGGATTATATCGTAAAGTATATCGTGGAAAAAACGATTGCGCCAATTTTGGAAAAAGCCGTTGAAGGCAAGAGCGAAGCCGACACTCGTACTCAGGCGATTCTTGACATCAACGTCTTAGACCCGGCGATGGGGAGCGGACATTTTCTTGTCGAAGCAACAGAGTATATCGCCCGCTGCCTTGTGAACCTGACGCCTATTGACGATACAATACCAGACACCACCCATGATTTGACCTATTGGAAACGCCGCGTAGCACAGTCGTGCATTTATGGCGTGGATTTGAATCCATTGGCGGTGGAACTGGCAAAACTCTCGCTGTGGCTGACGACGGTTTCGGCAAATTTGCCGCTCTCGTTTTTGGATCATCACCTTCGCCCCGGCAACTCACTCGTTGGGGCGCGTTTAGATGAATTGCAGTTGACTGGCTCTCCCGCGAAGGCGAAAAAGGGGCAAACCAAAGCAGAAAAGCAAGAGGCGGCAGGGCAAATTTCGATGATGTCCAACGATGCGTTTCAGCAGAGCGTGAGCGTGGCAGTCGGAAATATGTGGCTCATCGAGGCAAACGCGGCGCAGAGTGTTTCGCAGGTGAAGGAGCAGGAGAAGCTCTATGGAGAATTGCGCCAAACGCTGACACAAAAGTATGGCAGTCTCGCCGATCTGGTCACAGCCGCGCATTTCGGAGTCGATGTCCCTTCCGAACTCTGGAATCCTTTGACGGACTTCGCGACAGGGCGCAATATGACCACGCTTCCCGCCATCGCCTCTTTGTTGACACAGGCACGTACTCTCGCCCAAGAGCGTCGGTTTTTCCATTGGGAGTTGGAGTTTCCCGAAGTGTTTTTCGACAGGCACGGCAGACCGCTCGGTTCGTCTGCCGGTTTCGACGCGATTATCGGCAATCCGCCTTATATTTCTGCGCCTACAATGACTCAGAAAATGCCAGAAACACGAAAATATCTCGCACGCACAACTGCGCTGCTTACAATGAAGTGGGACATCTACTGTGCTTTTTTGGCAAGCAACTGGCATACGTTGAAAATTGAAGGAAAATTAGGGGTCATCATCCCGAATCAATTCTTGTATCAGGATTATGCCGAACCAATGCGTTCGCTGTTTGTTTCGAACGCGACGTTGACGGAGATATGTGATTTGGGAAACACCATAGTATTTGAGGATGCAAGCGTAATGACTTGCATCATTTGCTTGCGGAAATCTGCCCCCCTCCCCGATCACACGATCAATACTACAGTTTCACAAGCAAAAAAACTCTCTACTCTTTCGGACTCGATGAATTATCCCGTCTTACAGAAACTGTTCGCACAAATCCCCAATAGCATCTTTCGCCTTAGCATCAGTTCGGAAATATACAAATTCATAGAAAAGATTGCGAATATGTCTATAGAACTGGGGATACTCTGCTACGGCTCCGTTGGGGTAGTTCCCCATTCGGAAAAACTCGATGCGCCCAAAAGTGATTTCATCTTCAAGACACAAAAGAACGCGAAATGTAAACGCTATATTGAGGGTAAAAATATGGAGCGGTATATCACAAAATGGGACGGGAATTGGTTAGAGTACGATTATTCCATTGTACGCCGCCCGTCATTGCCAGAATTATTGGAGACAGAAAAAATTATCCTCAAACTCATTGCGGGGAAAACAGGACTTAACGCTACTTATGATGCGGAAGGTTTGTATACTGATCATTCACTTGTGTTATTTGCGCTTAAGTGTCAACTCACGAGTGTTAAAACCAGAAATCTAAAATTTTCTGCTGAAGAAATTCAGTTATCTGCCCAATATACCTTGCCCTACATTCTTGCCCTTATCAACTCGAAGTTGATTGGCTGGTATTTCAAAGCGTTCCTCGGCAGCGACCTCAATATCGGTCCCGAAGATGCGAAACGCCTTCCCATCCGAAAAATTACTTTTGTTGCTTCTGATACAGTTCGCCAACAGTTGCTTTCCAAGGGGATAGAACTTTATAGGGCAAATAAGTTCGAGGAGTTGATGGAGTTTACCAGAGCAAGATTGGCGGTGCAACCCGAACAAAGCGATGTTGTCCATGATCTGCTTGCCTCTCTTGCTCAACAGATGCTCGACCTGAACGCAGTGCGCCACACTGCCGTTGAAAACCTCCTGCTCGATCTCGAAGGCGTTTTCACCCCTGCCGAACTTGCCAAAATCGCTCGTCTGTGGACTCCGCTTTCCGCGCCAAAAACCGGCGTCGCCGACTATGACAAGAGACTACGCGAGTATGAAACGCTCCTCACCGCGAGTCGGAATCAACTCGATACTCTCACTGACCGGCGTCTCGATCTTCGCACGCATATCGGCGCGATCAACGAGACCCAATGGAAGTGGCTTCTCAAATTTCGACTGAAAACGATCCGAAATCTTTCCGATATTGTCCAAGTTTACCGGAAAAGCCAGCCTTCGATTGCGGCATTGGACAAACAGATCGAGGACACAGACAAACTCATTGATCGCATTGTCTATGCCCTGTATGCTCTCACACCCGATGATATTGCCGCGATTGAACGCAGCACTCCTTCCCCCGATGAGAACGCGGGTGCAAATCAGGGTGAAAGCGAATAACTCACCTCTCGCAGCGGGTACTGAAAGTACCCGGCAAGCAAACGGCGTGCTTGGCAATGACGAGTACACCGGCTTGCCCCATGCTCCGTAGCGTGCCACTCCCAGCAGACTGCCCGCCCCATCGGTCATCGCAAACGTACTGCCCGCTCCATCGAACAGGTAATACCGTCGCCCCGAAACAGGAGAATAGTCACTCACCAGCCCATTCGCGCCCCACGTATACGAGCGAACCAAGCCTCCCGAAGCGTTGACCTCCGCAATCAGCGTACTTCCGGCATACACATAATACGTGCTGACACTGCTCACCGTTTTCCGAATGCGCCGACCCGCGCTGTCATACCCGTAAGTCGTCCCAGATGTCGCTGAATTCTCAGAAGAGTGTATTGTTCGTCAAAGCGTCTTAACCTTTTGCGCGGGGATAACAAATTACACAAACACTGTTCGCGAAACCAGAAACAAATTTCTGCCTTCCCTCAATTCGACCCCCCAATCTCCTTCTTGCGAAGGAGGGGGTCGGGGGAGGGGC
>CAZPZP010000318.1:0-5386 GCA_964591025.1 uncultured Chthonomonadaceae bacterium | reverse complement strand
GTTCGGAGGAGAGGGGAGTCAATTCGAGTTGGTGCGTCTGAAAGACGCTTGTTTTCTCCAGACGGGGGTTTAAAACCCTCGCTGCGAGAGGTGAGTTAGATGAGTCCGCGAAGGCGGACTTCGCGTCGTCAGAACGAGGCTCTAGCCTCGCAGCTTAAAGTTCCACAGGCAGATCGTCTCGTTCCGCCCATTCGTTCCACGAGCCGTCGTAGTTAGTGAGTTGGGAGTAGCCGAGCATGGAGAGCGCAAACAGAATCGACGTTCCCGCAACTCCGCCGTTGCAATAGGCGACGGTGCGCTTTGTCGGGTCGGTTCCGTTTTGTTCGGCGATTTGGCTGAGTTCTGTGGGGGCGCGAAAGGTTCCGTCCGGCGCAAAAAATGCTTCGCGAGGCAGATGCTTCGCGCCCGGAATATGCCCGCCTCGTGAGCCGCGCCGAATGCGTCCCGTATATTGGTCGGCGTCTCGTGCATCAATGAGAACACGGTCGGTATCGGCAAGAATCTGCTCTGCTGTCATTCGCCACTCAGGTTGAATTCGCGGCGTAAAGATTGCCGTCGAATGTTCCGTCATATCGCTCGTCGTCGGGTGATTTTCAGCAATCCATTTCTTCCAGCCACCGTTCAGTACGCGTACGTTTTCATTCCCATAGAGGCGCAGCAACCACCACAATCGAGTCGCAAACTGACTTGCAGGATGCGCGTCATACGCCACGATAAGCGAATCATCGCCGATACCAGCCGCTTCCAGAATTCGCTTGAGCTTTTCGGGGGGAGCCGCCTGAATCGGTACAAGATCGAGTTCGTCTGTAATATCGCGAGTCCAGTCCAGATAGACCGCACCTACAATATGGGAAGCCGCGTATGCCTCCGGTGTGCCAAGATACTGTGCGGTTTGGACACCTTCCGCGATAAGCGCGGTCACAACAGAACCCCGCATATCTACAATCCTTAATAGCGGATCGTTTGCGACGATTCGCTCTGCCAACTCTGCTGTTTCGATCAGATGATCCGATCTCAAATCCTCCCACTTGTCCGCAGGAAACATTGTACTGTTCATGAAACTCACTCCTTTGTCGAATTCCGGCAAATAAACTTGATTACATCACGGCGGTATCTTTCGTTTTTGGCGTGATAAACCCTGCATAAGATTCCATAATGGGTACGATTAAGTGGGAGAATCACGAGTTATAAGGTTTTTTTTCGTTTTAATCACTTTACCCCTTGACAAATTCTGAGAATCGCTTTATAATCTCTACCATTCAGATACCAGTAAAAATTCAGGGTTGTTGTAGTCAACTGCCAAAACTGCCCTCTGACTTTTTCCTTCGAGAGTGGAGCAGAGAGCCGCAAGGCGTTTTTGAGCGCAAATTCCAACAACCCTGAACCGTTACCAGACACCAACGTCGAAAAAGTGCAATGATGCCACGCGAGACGTTCCTGATGGTCGAATTTTCATTATTTAGTGGAAGTTCGGCATCAAAGGAAAATTTCGCGGGACATTTTCTATTTCGACGTGCGATTGTTGCCACAGGTTGTATTTTTTATGCAACTGGGAACAATCCGGTCTCCCTTACAATCTTTAATAGAGTAAGAGAAGGGAACCGCTGCACGATCTGAAAGATGCATTTTGTTTTTTGCATCGCTGTAGTAGAGGCATCTCTCTGCAAACTGGAACGAGCAGAGTTGCTTGCCCGGTGTCTGCTCTTTTCGTTTTCTATTTTTCTGGAGGGTTTTTAGACTTATGGTTCATACCACCAACCGTACAGCCCACAAAGGCTTCACGCTGATCGAATTGCTTGTCGTCATCGCAATCATCGCGATCTTGGCAGCAATCTTGTTCCCCGTATTCGCACAGGCACGCGAAAAAGCACGCGGCATCTCGTGTCTCAGCAATTCCAAACAGATCGGCACTGCCATCTATATGTATGCTCAAGACTACGATGAAACCATTGTGCCGTGGTTTGTTCGGACAGGACTCCCACGCGACGAACAACGCCGCGACCTCAATAGCTGGGTCGAACTCACTCAGCCCTACATCAAAAGCGGCATCCGTGAGGCTCCTGCGAATGGTTTCAACGATGTCAAGCCTGTTGGAACGATGGCGTGTCCCTCTTTTGATCTGGGCAAGTTCAAGACGGGAGCAGACGCCGCCGATTGTGATGGAGCCGGCTTCACGGACAGTTGGTTCCCTGCCAAATGGTATAAAGCCAACTACGGCATCGGCTTCGGAGCGCAATTTGGTGCGTGTACACAGATAAGCCCTTATGAGCATTTTGCGGGCAGCGATGTCCGTGTGAAAATCATGTCTTTGGCAGAAGCCCTTCGCCCTGCGGAAACTGCCATTGTCGGAGACGGCTTCACTGGCATCATCAAATCCGGTGGATTTGGTACGACGTTTGGCTGTGAAGCATCGAATATGCACACCGGCGGCGGCAACCATATTTTTCTCGATTCCCACGCCAAATGGATCGCCCGCAACTCAGAGCGTTACCTTCTGCAAGACAGCACCGGTTGCTACTATTCACGCTATTTTGCTTTTGATAAAGAATAGTGAGGAAGGTTAGCAGTTATGCTCAACTTAAGACAACATGGTTCACGAGTTCTGCTTTTGATGACAGCCGTATTCATTGGGATGTTTCTTGTGGGCTGTGGGAGTGAGAAGCCCAAAGAGATACCGGGCTATTACGACGGACCAATGAAAGGCAAAGGGGCTGCAAAACCGGAAGACCCCAATGCAAAAACCACTCCTTAATCTTCAATGTTTAAGGCGCATTCAGTGCTGAGGTGACCGGAGAAAATTCCGGTCACCTGCTGGCATCTACTCATCTGAGGCAAAGCGGATCCATAAAGTTATCCGCTTTGTCTCATTCCTGTTCCTGAGTATTTCATGCATCTCTCCAAAAAAACTAAAGTCTATGGCGCAGTAATCGTTGGACTTCTCATCACAGCAGGTCTGCTTCGTATAATGTCGCGCACCAGCGACAAGAAGCCGCCGCCTTCCGCCCCCGGATACTATACAGGACCGATGCGCGGCAAAGGCAATCCCAATTTTGCCGCGACTGAAGACGGGCGTCAAGTCGATCTTCCGCCGCTCAAAGAGACGCCTGACGCTTCGACTTCCGACCCAAAATCCACTTCCTCCGCACCTGCCAAAGACGCCCTTTAATGCTTTTCTACAGAAGATATTGTGCTTTGGATCGGCGACTTGTCCGCCCCCAGCGGAGGAATTCATGCCGTCGTGCGTCCTTTGGACGCCCATTGCAAAATACAACACGTCCTGTGGAATTGCACTCATCGTGGTGTTGAAAAGAGATGAGAGGAAGTGCTTTTCTCGATTCTACTTGACCCTCTGATTCAATGCCGCCGTATCTGCGACTTGAAGCAGTTTCCCGTTCTTCCGGCTGACCACAACCCGGAGATTCTCTGCGATAGAGTTTGACGTGCTGCGGGTTTTCCACACAATCCGCCAGCCTGTCCCATTACGCAGCGATTCGGGGTTCCCTTCCAACGCAATCTCGGTATCGGGTGCGACTATCTTGAGACGCTGGAGATAGAGCAGACTCTGATTGACGGCGCGATTGGCTTCGATTGGCTTCGATTTGGAATTGGAGAGAGGGTCGAGATTCTCCCAAGGTGAAAGATTGAACACGTAACACAGCCGCCCGGTATCTGCCCGAAGCATCATGGCGTAACTCGATCCATCGGCACGGACTGGCACATACCACATGGGACGCTTCATAGTACGAGTCAATGGCAAGGGAACCTGCTCATGGACAAAGCGCGGTTCCCCATCTGATTGACAGTCTGCGGCAAACGCTCTGCAAATCGAGAGGGCTTGGTTGACAATCGGCTTGGCTCTCTCTTTTTGTGTTTGTGTGGCAAAGGAATACAACGATCCAGCGGCAAAAACCGAGCCGGTAAAAATCACGGAGAAACGTTGAACACAGCGTACTTGATGGATGCGTTCAAGCGCGGAAATCGAACGGACGGACATTGGAATATCTCCTTCAAGAGTGGACAACACAGTAACAACCCATGCTCTCCGATGTCGAATACAGTGACAAGCCTCTTCGCCTATCTCTGAAGCAGACCCGATCCCAAAATAAAATCATCTGCACGGAATGACAGCAGAAGTTTCCCCATCATTCTCTCGCTGAAAACCAAGCAATTCAGTTCTCACTCTATATGACGCGATCAATACGCGATTTGTCGCAAAGATTTCCGAAAATTGCGTCAGTAGATATTGTTGGCATAAAAATTGGAATCTTTAGGTAATTGTGCGGAGGCAACGATGCAGAAGAGTGAAGACATCGAGGACGAAATCGAAACGGAAGGCGCGATTGAAGCGGAAACCAATCCATCGCCCGAACTATTACAGCAGAGAGTCACTGCAAGCCAAACCGGACAGCGACTCGATGTCGTCGTTACGGGGTTGCTTGACGATGGAAGCCGCTCAGAAGCCAAACGCCTTATCGAAGTGCCGGACACAGAATCCAGTGGCGTTCGTGTGGATGGCAAGCGCGAAAAAGCCGGATACAGGGTTAAGACGGGCAATGTTATCGAAATCGTTCGTGCCGTCGTGCCGCAAACTTACGCCGTCTTGCCCGAAGCGATCCCGCTGGAGATTATTTTCGAGGATTCCGACCTGCTCGTTATCAACAAGGCGCGGGGCATGGTTGTTCACCCCGCACCCGGAGCCGAGCGCGGTACACTCGTCAACGCCGTTTTAGCGCACGCCACTGATTTGAGCGGTATCGGAGGTGAGTTGCGTCCGGGAATCGTTCATCGTCTCGACAAAGATACGGGCGGCTTGATCATGGTCGCCAAAAATGACGTTACTCATCGGGCATTGCAGTCTCAAATCGAATCACGAACTGCCGAGCGGCGGTATCGCGCCATTATTTGGGGCGTTCCCAAATTCGAACACGCCAAAATCGAAGCCCCTATCGGACGCCATCCCGCAGATCGCAAAAAAATGGCGGTGATCACCGATCCCCGCCAAACCGCCCGCTCCGCCATCACCGAACTTTTTGTCAAAGGGACGTATGGCAGTACATTCGCCCTCGTCGAAGCCAAACTTCATACCGGGCGCACCCATCAAATTCGCGTTCACTGCGCTTATATTCACCACCCGATTGTCGGCGATCCCCTGTATGGCGGAATGCGGAAAGTGCCGTCGGCTGCCTATCCTGCCTCGCGATTGCGCGACATTGAAGCCGCGATTGACCTACTCGAAGGGCAAGCCTTGCACGCCTTTTCGCTCGCGTTCAACCATCCGCGCACCAACGAACGCCTCGCCTTTACCGTTCCCTTGCCCGCTCCGATGCAGAATCTCCTCGACGCGCTTGCGATGGAATAAACATCACCTCACCCCCCAGCCCCCTCT
>CAZPZP010000317.1:0-5390 GCA_964591025.1 uncultured Chthonomonadaceae bacterium | reverse complement strand
GAGCGTTCGGTTCATACCCGAAATGTCGAGAGTTCAAGTCTCCCCTTCGCTATTTTATTGAGAAGCGTTTCCAAATCTTCTCCAAAATGGCTCACACTTGTCAGCCCGCAGGTGTGAGTTTTTTGTCGCCTGTTTCGTTGTAATGATCCCTTTCTATTTCTCAAACAAAAGAAGCCCTGCATCTACGCAGGGCTTCTCCTCTTGAGATTTCCCAGAATTGAGGACTGAGAAGTGCATTTCCTACTGCCTACTCCCCTCCTCAATGCTTGATGTTCGGAGTAGTCTCCATATCGTTCTCCGCCATTTTGTCCATGATGGAGCCTTTTTTGGAGAGCGAGACAGCAATTCCCAACGCCACAAACGCACTGGCAACAATCGCAATTCGAACACCAATCGCCATCGGCTGGATAACAATGCCCGCGATCAGAATGCCCGTCAAGTTCATAACCTTGATGAGTGGGTTCAGGGCAGGTCCCGCCGTATCCTTAAAGGGATCGCCGACGGTATCGCCGATAACACCCGCCTCATGTTCTTTGGTTCCTTTGCCGCCGAACAGCCCATCTTCGATTTTTTTCTTGGCGTTGTCCCACGCGCCGCCCGCATTGGACAGCATGACCGCAAGCAGTTGTCCGCTCACAATCGCGCCCGCCAAATAACCGCCGAGAGCCGCCGCACCCACGGAAGGATTGCGGAAACCCAGCCCGAATCCTACGAAGATTGGTAATGCGATTGCCAGAATACCGGGCGCGAGCAGTTCCTTTTGCGCGGCAGCCGTAACAATCGCCACGCACCGCGCATAATCCGGTTTGGTCTCATAAGTCATGATGCCCGGATTTTCGCGGAATTGGCGGCGCACCTCGTTAATCAGGTCGAACGCAGCCCGCCCGACGGCGTTGATCGCAAACGAGGAGAACAGATACGGAGCCGCGCCCCCGATAAGCAATCCTATGAAAACCTCCGGGACATCGAGCGGTATTCCGAAAATCTGACGCGCTTGAATGGCTTCTGCCAACAGCCTCGGATCGGTTGGCGGAAGCAGTTTGGCGTCCGCCATGAAGGAGCGGAACAGTGCCACCGCCGCGAGAACCGCCGTGGCGATAGCGAAGCCTTTGGTCAGAGCCTTGGTGGTGTTGCCAACGGCGTCCAAACGCCCGACGATGCGATCACCGGAGATGCCGCCCGCCGTCATGCCTTTTCCAGCGTGTTTGTCCTCTTCCAGCACGCCGGACATCTCGAATATCCCGTTCGCGTTGTCGGTAATCGGTCCGAACGTATCCATCGCGAGGATGTAGCCTGTCGTTGTGAGCAAGCCCAAACCAGACAGCGCGACACCATACGCGCCGAGCAGGGGGTTTTCCCAGAAGACGAGAACGGAGGACAAAATGGCGATAGCGATAGCCATCGCAGACCAGACTGCACTCTCCAAACCATAGGAGAAGCCCGAAATAATAAGCGTGGCAGGACCGGTTCGTGCCGCATGAGCGATCTCCGTGACGGGTTTTTTCTCCGTCGAAGTGAAATACTCCGTCATGCGCCCGATCACGATAGCGAGGATGATTCCGATGAGCGTGCAGACAAAGAACCGCCACCACTCAAACCGAATCAAGCCGGAGCCGTCCGTCGCCGGTATCTCGACGCCCTCCCTGAAATGAATGAACGAGCCGATACCGAACAGAATCACCGCAATAAATGCCGAAATGTTGAACCCGCGATTGATCGGCTGCATCGGGTCCATATTCTCGCGATCTTCGCCTTTCACACAAAAGACGCCAATAATGGACGCGAACACACCGACAGCGCGAACAATGAGCGGATAGATGATAAGCTGCAGTGTCGTGGCGGCGAGACTGCTGTCTTTTTCCCAATCCAACTGGGGAATGACAGCCGCGCCGAGAATGATCGCCGCGACGAGGGTCACTTCATAACTCTCGAACACGTCCGCCGCCATCCCCGCGCAGTCCCCGACGTTATCGCCTACGTTGTCGGCAATGGTTGCGGGGTTGCGCGGATCGTCTTCGGGAATACCCGCCTCGACCTTGCCGACGAGGTCGGCTCCCACGTCCGCGGCTTTGGTAAAGATGCCGCCGCCGACGCGCATAAACAGTGCCGCAAGTGAGCCGCCGAAGCCGAACCCAATCAGAATGAGCATGGCTTTTTCACGGTACAGAATGAACACCGCGCACGCTCCAATAAGCCCCAAGCCGACTGTCATCATGCCGGAGACAGCACCCGCCTTGAAAGCGGTTTCGAGTGCGCCTTTGAAGGTGGTTCGGGCTTGGTTGGCGGTGCGTTGGTTGCCGATGGTTGCCATCGACATTCCCACGTAGCCCGCGAGATAGGACGCCACGACCCCCAATATGAAAAACAGCCCAACTCCGAACGCCTCACTGAGACCATAACCGAGTTGGGACTGCCCCCTGTAGAGAAAGAATAGCCCGACAGCGACGACCAAAACCAGCGGAATCATCGTTTTGACTTGCTGTCTGAGGTAGGCAAACGCGCCGTCACGAATGGCTTTGCCGACTTCCTCCATTTTGGGCGTACCGGGGCTTTGCGCCTGGACACTCCTAAACCAGTAGCCTCCCATTGCCAATGAGACGAACCCGGAGAAGAGCGCGATATAAATCCAAAGCATATCCTGCGGGCGGAATGTGGGGAGTTGGATCGCCTCTGCCGCGTGTGCAGTTTGGGCAGAGAATGCGAGTACGGCGAGGATAAAGGCGGGCAGTTTCATGGCTGCCCCCGCCCTTCTGCCGCGTTGCCAGAGTGCTGTCCGGCAAATGCTCATAAGACTTCGAGCCTCCTTCATACGAAATAGGAAAACGGTTTCCGATAGCCAGACAGTGTATTCTGCTACGGTTGGCGCAATTATATGCAAATCGTTGGGAAATGTCAAGCGTTTGAGAAGAAAAAACTACGATTTACTTCAGAACATCGAACTCAGCGATGAGCGGACGATGATCGGAGGCGAGCGAATCGAGAATCCTTACGTTCGCGGCAGAGAAGCAGGACGAATACAGCAGATAGTCAATGCGGTGCTGCGGGTTGTCGGCGGGATATGTGGGTGTATCGGAACCGCTGGCGGCGTCGCGCAAATCGGAGGCTTTGAGCAAGGTCTGCACGGCTTGCTTGTCGTAAGTTTCGTTGAGGTCGCCTGCCACAATGACCGAACAGCGCAGAGCGGCGATAATTTGCGCGGTTGCCTCGGCTTGTTTCATTCTCTCACCGTCGCTCAAACCCCAATGCGTGCAGAGAACCGCCAGTTCTCCCATAGATGACGTGACTTCGGCGACAAGCACGCCGCGCCGCTCACCGACGCTGGGAAGATAATGCTTTGCCGACTTTAGGAACGGGGCGCAAGACCAAATTGCGATCCCATAGCCCCCAAAGACGAGATTGATATTGCGCTGAAACAAGACGTTTCCGGCGAGTCGGCGATGCAGTTCCGCCGGTTGGTCGGCGCGGTCACCACCCGGAAAGCGTTGATGCACTTCCTGAAAACAGACGATGTCGGCGTTGGCTCCACGCACTGTCTCCGCAATGCGGTTCAGGTCGCGCACATCGTCCATTCCCTTGCCGCCGCGTATATTGTAGGTCATCACACGCAAACTCATAGTCACTCCTTGGGCGCAATATCGAGGGTCTTTTCCCTCTCATAGTTTACACTGCCGGGGGCGGCTCCGCGAGGCTTCCGCACGTATTTTTTCAGCGTATAATCCACCGAAACCAGAGCCGCGTGCTTCTGACTGCTGTTGAGCGCACACAGCGACGCGGCACGCATCAAGACCGAACGCGGAACCAAGTCCGGCTTGCCCCTCGTGACAATGACGACGTGTGCGCTGGTGTCGGCGCGAACATGAAGCCAGAGGTCGTTGGGCGCGGCGATGCGCCGCGTGAGGTAATCGTTGGACGTGGCGTTCTCTCCGAGATAGATAGTATAGCCTTCGGGCGTGAGATAGCGTTTGATGCGATTTCCCTCGAAGTCAGGAAGGGGGTTATCGCCTTCGCCGTCATCGGCTTTGAGAATTCCCGTCTGCATGAGTTCGTCGCGCCATGCCCGCACGTCACTTCCGGTTTGCAGTCCCGACGTTTCCCAGCGCACGAGTTGTGCCTGTGCGTCCCGCAGAGATTTCTCGATAATCTCCAGCGCGTCGGATTGTTCCTGCACCGGATTTTCGCCCGATTTTGCGCGACGGTAGCGTTTGAAGGCGGCTTCGGCGTTCTCTTGGGCAGTCAGTGTTGGATCGAGTTCCAGAGTTCGGTTCGGGAATGCCGGATCGAAGTAATCCTGAACGGTCACGCGATCCGCATTGGGCGGAATTTGCCACACATTCGCCAGAATCAGTTCGCCGGTTTGCTTGAAAACTTCGGCGTTGGCACTCTCTTCTTGGGCGCGTTCGAGGGATTCGCGCTGTTTCTCCACGCGCCGCAACGCCCGCTCCAACCGCGCCCGCAAGTCACCGGCTTGGGCGTCGAAATCCGCTTGGGCGCGAGTGTTCTTAAATGCGGCATCGAGTGCGAGATTGAGGTTTGCGGCAGGTTTTTGCTGTGCCGCCGGAACTGTCAGCAATGGAAACGGATACGCGCCATGAATTTCGGTGTGATAGGTGACCGCAACGGGCGCGTATTCGTGGTGTTTGGCGTTCGTGAAAATTTCGATCCACGCCGCATGGAGATTGACTTTAGTATGATCACTGCGAAACGCCCGCGCCGACAACTCCTGCGTGAGAAACGGCGACATTCCGTCAAATGTCGCGGCGAGTGCCTTTTCCAGTTCGCGCTGTGTCCGCGTATACACCGAATCATCGAGGGCTTGAAGCGCGTTATGAGCGAACGGGTCGGTGCGATTCTCTTGAATGGGCGGGGCGATATAGGGCAAGCCCGGTTGCGTCTCTCGGAAACGATTGACCTTGTGGGAGATTCGGCGTGCGGCGTCGAGGATCAAGCCGTCCCGGTTGACCAGAACAAGGTTGCTGTGCTTGCCCATCATTTCCGCAATAAGGCGGAGTGTGGTTTTATCGCCGTTCTCATCGAGGGCGTTGATTTCGATTTCGAGAATGCGGTCAAACCCGATTTGCCGCACGTCGTTGATGCGTCCGCCAATGAGATTCTTGCGAAGGTTCTGGCAGAAAGCAAGCGGCGTCGGCGTGTTGGCGGGCTTGCTCTGTGTGAGGTGAACGCGGGCAAAGCGTGCGTCGTTGCTGAGGCACAAAATCTGGTTCTGCCCCGAAGCGCGGATCATGAGGTAGATGTCGGTATAATCGGGCTGGCGAATTTCCTGCAAATGTCCATCCTGAAGCCTGTCCCGCAGTTCCGCGACAACCGCCCGCAACGTCAGGCTGTCATAAGGAATTTTTATGGTTTGCTGTGTCATAATTACCGAGATTATG
>CAZPZP010000316.1:0-5394 GCA_964591025.1 uncultured Chthonomonadaceae bacterium | reverse complement strand
CGGCTCCTATTTATAAAATGTTTGCTTCGGACGTTTTTTTTACTATTAAACAGGATTAGTTTTTCGATTGTGGAGGCGAATAGTGAGAAAAATCTTAAGTGGAAACACGATAATGGATGCAACACGAGATGACGCAATATCAATTTTTTCCAAAGACACAGAGACAATTTTGGCGGGCGATTCTCTAAGGATACTCCAATCAACTATTCCTGATGAATCCATCGATCTCATTTTTGTAGACCCTCCTTATAATATCGGGAAAACTTTCGGGAAATTTAGAGACAAGTGGTCATCGGACGAGGAATATATCCGGTGGTGCTGTCAGTGGTTGGATTTATGTATAAGAAAATTAAAGAGCAATGGAAGCATTTATATCATGGCGAGTACTCAATGTATGCCTTATTTGGATATTTACCTGCGTCCCAAGTTGACAATCTTGTCGAGAATTGTTTGGACATATGACAGTTCAGGGGTTCAAGCCAAGTCACTGTATGGCTCGCTTTACGAACCAATTTTATTCTGTGTGAAAGATCAAAATAACTATACGTTTAACACAGAAGACATACTTGTCGAGGCAAAAACGGGGGCAAAGCGTAAATTGATTGATTATCGTAAGCCTACTCCAGCACAATATAACACGCTGAAAGTTCCGGGCAATGTTTGGAACTTCAATCGTGTCCGTTATCGAATGGATGAGTACGAAAACCACCCCTCACAAAAACCCGAAGCATTACTCGAACGAATCATTTTGGCGAGCAGTAACAAGGGAGATGTCGTTCTCGATCCTTTTGCGGGAACTTTCACAACGTGCGCGGTTGCACAAAAGCTCTGTCGTGTCTCTATTGGTATCGAGCAAGAGACAGACTATGTGAAAATCGGATTGAGACGTCTTGGGATACAAAATAGTCTCAATGGAGAACCGCTCATAAAGCCTGCAAAATCCTATCAAGCGACACACCGAGAACAAGCGACACTCTTCGAGGAGATTTGATGGAACACTCTTTTACTCCAAAAATATTTGAAATTTTGCGCCATCATTTCGGAGACTTGGCACAGGATGTCTACGATAAAAGCACTCTGCTTCAATACATCAATTTCAAGACAAGATCAGCAACACAAGGCTCGAAATCCCGCGCTAATTTTGCGAATCACTACGCACTTTACTCCCTTATCGAAGACTATATCCAAAAGAATTTTCTTGGCAAAGAGACCTATAAAGATTATGAAGGCGCAATATTCACTGAATTGATGCGGCGTCAACATGAACTTCCGTTTGGGAGCAAACTGCAAAATCACGCGCTCAATGGGCGAATGAACGACGAATTCATGAAGTTTTTTCCGACATCTGAGCAAAAGCCTATTCTCCGAAATAGCCGAACCAAACGCTATTGGATCAATGAAAATCTTCTCAAGGTGGTTTGCAGTGGACAGCAAATAAATACAGCGATAGCAGTTATAGAGATCATTGATGCCTATATCGCTGCGAAGCGCGACGCTTTTAACCTTTTCATTGACGCTTGTCAAAAAATTCAATCTGCTCCACTCGCAGAATCTCCAGAAACTGCGAAATTTATTGAAAGTCTGCTTCAACCCAATATTGATGCCAGACTCTTCGAAATCGTAAGTTTCGCGATATTGAAAGCGTATTATGGGACGCAGTCTATCTTTTGGGGTTTTGAAAGAGAAGCGATTGGCGAAGAAGTGCTGACACTTTATAAAACCGGACGTACAAATGCCAACGATGGAGATCAGCAACACAAGGCTCGAAATCCCGCGCTAATTTTGCGAATCACTACGCACTTTACTCCCTTATCGAAGACTATATCCAAAAGAATTTTCTTGGCAAAGAGACCTATAAAGATTATGAAGGCGCAATATTCACTGAATTGATGCGGCGTCAACATGAACTTCCGTTTGGGAGCAAACTGCAAAATCACGCGCTCAATGGGCGAATGAACGACGAATTCATGAAGTTTTTTCCGACATCTGAGCAAAAGCCTATTCTCCGAAATAGCCGAACCAAACGCTATTGGATCAATGAAAATCTTCTCAAGGTGGTTTGCAGTGGACAGCAAATAAATACAGCGATAGCAGTTATAGAGATCATTGATGCCTATATCGCTGCGAAGCGCGACGCTTTTAACCTTTTCATTGACGCTTGTCAAAAAATTCAATCTGCTCCACTCGCAGAATCTCCAGAAACTGCGAAATTTATTGAAAGTCTGCTTCAACCCAATATTGATGCCAGACTCTTCGAAATCGTAAGTTTCGCGATATTGAAAGCGTATTATGGGACGCAGTCTATCTTTTGGGGTTTTGAAAGAGAAGCGATTGGCGAAGAAGTGCTGACACTTTATAAAACCGGACGTACAAATGCCAACGATGGAGGTATAGATTTCGTGATGCGTCCGTTGGGTAGATTTTTTCAAGTGACAGAAACTGTCGATGTCAGAAAGTATTTTTTAGATATTGACAAAATACAACATTTTCCATTAACCTTCGTGATCAAGTCTCAAGAAACGCCAGAGGCACTTTCCACAAAAATTCGTCAACAAGCGGAGAAGCATGACTCTATTCGAGTCCTTGTCGATCAATATATGGAGTGTATTGAGGAGATCATCAATATCCCCATTCTACTGCAACATTTCCATACCGTTGTTGCAAAGCAAAATTTGTTTTCGATAATGGATGAGATAGTTTTACAAAGTAAAATCGAATTCAACATTCAAGATGATATCAATGAAGAAACAAAAGAACTCTCTTCCGAAGAAAACGAAGGAGAGAATATCATCGAGTAAAAGCGTCAATCCCTCGGCTGAGGGATTGACACAAGAATTTGCACGTACTCAGAGATGAAGACGTGTGCCGCGCATCAGTCTGCTGTTCGCGGCAATGACGGGAGTTCCGCCGCCGCCGCGCACCCCGATGACCACTTCATCTTCTACGAGTACGCCCTTGTCCACAATTACGCCGCTCAAACGCACCTGATTGCCGATGCTCACATCGTCCATGATGATGCAGTTTTCAAGGCGGCATTCGTTTCCAATACGGCAATTTCGCCCAATCGAAGTCATGCCGTTGATCCATGTGCTTGGGGCAATAGTTGTTCCCTCTCCGACTGCCATGCCGCCGATTGCCGTCTTCACCATACCCGACAAAACCGCCTGAGTCGCTACCAGCAACTGCTCGGCACGCCCCACATCCATCCAAAAGCCTCCGGGAGCGATCCCATAGACGGGAGCCTGTTCCGCCAGCAGACGCGGATAAATATCGCGCTCGACGGAGGACGGCACGCCCTGTGGAATCCGAGCGATAAACTCAGGGCTAAGCACATAAAACCCCGCGTTAATCAAGTCTTTGCCGGTCGGCACGATGTCTTGATCCAATGCCAGATTCTTTTTGGTTTCCTCGCTTGGTTCGAGCCACTCGACAACCTTGCCCTCCGGGTTCAAAAGCAATACGCCGAACGGATGCGGGCTTGGCACTTCTGAAAGCGTGATGGTCGCTGTTGCCCGCTTGGTATTGTGGTAGGTGAGAATCTTGGTAATGTCGAAATCGGTCAGCACGTCACCGTTGAAAACCACTACGGTTTCTCCCGGAAACATCTCGGCGGCATTCCGAATCGCGCCTCCCGTTCCCAGTGGTTTATCCTCCAAAGCGTAACGCATTTGCACCCCAAAACGCGATCCGTCGCCGAAATGCTCTTCGATCTGCTCCGCCATATAGTTTGTTGCAAGGACTATATCGTTGATGCCGTGTTTGCTTAACAGTGCGATCTGGTACTCCAAAAACGGGCGATTGGCGACGGGCACAAGGGGCTTGGGGCGATGGAAAGTCAGGGGGCGCAAGCGCGTCCCAAATCCACCCGCAATAATAATGCCTTTCACAATTCCTCCTCTTTGTTTAGAAGAGGAGAAAAGGAGAAGAGGAGACAAACCAATGCAATCTGAATCCACAAAACACACGAAAGAAAGACAAAAACAACACGCAAAGAATTCTATCCGAAATCTCTCTTGAATTGTTCTTTGCTTCTTTGTTGTGGAAGTGGTCTCCCTCTCTCTTTCTCCCCTTCTCCCCTTCTTCTTTCTACGGCAGCGGCTGCCCGATACGGTTGTAGTTGCTGATGAGAATCAAGAGATCGTTGATATCGTTGGCTCCATCGCAATTGAAGTCTGCCGCGTCGAGATACCCCGTATTGCCGCGTGTCTTATTGTAGTGGGCAATGAGTAGAGTCAAGTCCATGATATCTGCCGCGTTGTCGTTATTGCCGTCGCCGCCAAGAAGCGAAACACTGACACCGCTGACATTGCCCGCCGCCGCATTCATATCAACGACTTTGCGAAGCCATTTCGCGCCTTTGATCGCAAGGCGATACTCTCCGGGTTCCACGCCGACAATCGAGAAATTGCCGCTGGTATCCAGTGTCTGCGTAAAGGTCGCATCGGTTCCGCCATTGACCGCCTTGAAAACGAAGGTCATCGGCTGATTCTTCTCAACGGTGTTCTGCAAGTTGACTGTTCCTGAGATACGCGAAACCAATGTTACCGTCGTCACATCCGTTTTCGTCGTATCGGCACGGCTGCGGGCTTGCACAAGGGCGACATTGGAACCGACCAGCGCGTTCGGAGCGCGGAACAAGCCCGTCGAATTGATTGTCGCGCCCGCCGCATCGGGCAGACTCCATGTCACTCGCGCATCGTCGGTTCCTCCTACTGTCGCCGCGAATTGCTGAGTGGCTCCAAACGGCAGGAGAATGTCTTTGGGCGTCACATTGACTCGAATATCGCCGAAGTCCACCGCGTGCATATCGTAGCCCGCGCCCACCGTCACATTGCGCGTAATAGGATTGGGAGCAAGCCCCGTCACCTTGATCTGCCACACGCCCTGTGTTAAGTTTCGCAGACGATACACGCCGTCTGCGCCCGTTTGGACAGCAACCGGCGAACCGTAACCGGCGCGAATCGCCTCCACGATTTTGCCTGACGACGGAACGCCGTTGTTGGTGATGACACCGACGACGCCGCCAACAGTCGCGTTCCGCGTGTTCAAGCTGCGAAGCGTCGCATTGACATTGACGCGCCCATACCCGAATCGCTGACTCCATCCGCCCGTAAAGAAGTGTCCTGCCCCATCCTGAGAGTTGTCGGGACGATACTCGTCGTTGGTTTGGAACAGATCGTTGCTGCCGCGCTGAATCGCCGCAATGATCTGCTGCGGTGCGCCCGGCGTCGCTTGCGTGATCCCGTTTTTGGCACAATACAAGGCGGCAAGCCCCGCGACAACCGGAGCCGAAAACGAAGTTCCCGGAACCGTTCCATAGCCGAGATGATAGAGATTGAACGCCGCATAGCCCCCGAACGAGGGATGCGTATTGTCGTTCATCGGCACAAGATA
>CAZPZP010000315.1:0-5399 GCA_964591025.1 uncultured Chthonomonadaceae bacterium | reverse complement strand
AGACGCCCGCTTGCTTTTTGCCATCGAAACCCTTCTTGCGGTTGCGAACAACGCCGTCGGGATAGCGCACATACAAATTATCGAATTGGTTGGCAGAAATCTTCGCGTCAGGCTGCCCAACGCACTCGATCAACTCTTTTTTGAGAAGTGCGTGATTGTCCTCTGCCAATGTGAAAATAGCACGTTCATGCAAGGTTCGCTCACTGACATATTTTTGCAGATGTTCCAGTGTTTGCGTCTGCATGACAGCCATGATATGATAGTAGCTGATGATCGCAGTGACCACAATAACAACGGCGATCCGCCCTGCAATCTTGAGAAGTGTCTGCCGCGTTAGCGACTGCTTGGCGTTGCTCTGAAAAAAAGACATGGCGCGTGTTTCCGATAGGTCTCCCGTTCCTTCTCTGCTTTCGCAATATGTAAGGAACGCACTCCGATAATCCCTTGCCACTTGTATTGAAGCCGATGCCTGTAAAGTAAACAGGGCAGGTCACGTATTTCTTCCATGTTTACCAGTGATTTTCACATCATTCATTCGGGGCTTCACACAATTTTTGCATGGCAATCGAAACCATATCCTGCTTTACAAGGAGGGTGTCCTGCGGGTATACTCGCTATTATGCAGGGACGGATCACTACAAGCCCGCCCTTGTTTTCATCTTTGGTTGCCAGTATGTTTCGCCCTCCCGTTTTCCCTCGTGACTGCCAATAATTCTCACAGGGGGCAAATTGTGTCGCAGGGGCATTCTGTCGCGAAGGGACAAGACCCCGATGGCTCTTTTGGGTTATAATTTGGACGAACTCGCCCGCATTCTCCAGATGATGGACGATTCCGGGCTGGATGAATTGATTATCGAGGAAGAAGACCGCTCGCTGAAACTGCGCGGTCCGCGCCGAAATAAGCCTGTTGTCCATACATCTGTCGCGCACGCAGCACTGGCAGGCAATGTGCTGGCGTTGCCGCCCGCGCCCAAACTGCCGAAAAAGTCTGCCAAGTCCTCTCAGGGTGTGCAGACGGAACCGGCGGAGGATCAGATCGCGCTGGAATCTCCGATGGTCGGCGTCTTTTATCGCTCGGAAAAGCCGGGTTCGCCGCTGTTCGTAACCATCGGACAGCATATCTCTGTAGGACAAACCATCGGAATCATCGAAGCAATGAAAGTGTTTTCCGAAGTTCTGGCGGAGCATTCGGGAATCGTCGTGGCGGTTCCGGCGCAGGACGGGCAGCTCGTGCAAGCGGGTTCCGCCCTCGTCATTTTACAGCAAGAGTAGGTCAGTGGGGGGTTGAGTAGTTAGGTCATTGGGCAATCCCATTGCGGGTACAAGAACGTACCCGCCTGAAAAACAGACGTCCTGCGGACGAAATTCCCCGTGTCGAGGAAATTGGTTGTCCTATGGGAAGTGTGCCGTCCGCAACTTGTGTCATGGGAAGGCGATAACGGTATGGTGTGCGTCCGCAGGACGTCTGTTTTTCAGCCGGGTACGTGATCTCTACCCGGACAACAGACACGGCGGGATGAAGTAACTGTTGCGGGTTGTTGGAATTTTCGCTCAAAAACGCCTTGCGGCTCTCTACTCCACTCTCGAAGGAGAAGGTCAGAGGGCAGTTTTGGCAGTTTACCATTACAACCCGGACAACAGACAGCAACAATTCATTTCACTGGGTTTTCCCGATGACCTAATGACCTAATGACCCAACGACCCACTTCGGAAAGGCGAACAAGGACATGATGAGCAAAGGGCAAGTCTGGACAAAAGATCGGGTTGAGATCGGCATACTCGGTTTGGGCGTGGTGGGTTCGGGAACGCTGAATCTCTTGGAATCCAACCGTGCCGAGATCGAGCGCAAAATCGGAATGCCATTTGCTGTCCGTAAAATTGCCGTGCGCGATTTGGAAAAAAAGCGAGCCGTCGCGGTAGACCGCCGCATTCTCACCACAAACGCCGCCGAAGTCATTGACGATCCCGAAATTGATATTGTCTGTGAATTGATTGGCGGCGTCGATCCCGCCAAAGAGTTTGTGCTGAGGGCATTGCAGAACGGCAAGCAGGTAGTCACCGCCAACAAAGAGATGATCGCCAAAGAGGGCGCAGTTCTGATGGAAGAAGCCTCACGCCGTCATCTTGATTTTCAGTTCGAGGGCAGTGTTGCGGGCGGCATTCCGATTATTCAGCCGATGAAGAACGCCCTTTCGGGCAATCGCATCACCGAAGTTTACGGCATTATCAACGGCACAACAAACTATATCCTCTCCCGAATGACGCAGGACAAAGCCGATTTCGCCGACGTTCTCCAAGAGGCACAGGCACATGGCTACGCGGAAACCGACCCGACAAGCGACGTGGAAGGCTTCGACGCGCAGTATAAGATCGCGATTCTGGCGTCTATCGCGTTCACCAGCCGGATCAACGTCGCCGATGTCTATGTCGAAGGCATCACCAAAATCGCGGCGGCGGACATTGCGGCGGCGGACGAACTCGGCTATCTCATCAAATTGGTGGGAGTGGCGCGGCGTATGGCGGGCGAGACGGTTCAGGTGCGCGTCAGTCCGGTGCTGCTTCCCAAAACCCATCCGCTTGCCGCCACGCACGGGGTTTATAACGCGATTCTGATCAAAGGCGATTCTGTCGGCGATGTGATGTTTTATGGGCGCGGCGCGGGCAGTGGTCCGACGGGCAGTGCGGTTGTCGGCGATATTATGGATGTGTGCCGCAATCTCAAGTTCGGCTCGACGGGGCGAATCGCTTGCACCTGTTTCGACAAGCGGCAAATTCAGCCGATTGATGAAGTGGTCACCAAGCATTATCTGCGGATGACCGTTCAGGACAAGCCCAAAGTTCTCGCGTCTATCGCCAATGTTCTCGGCGAGTTCGAGATTTCCATCGAATCGGTGGTACAGAAAGCGGCGCACGACGCACAAGCGGAGATCGTTTGGGTCACGCATGAAGCACCCGGACGCAATCTGTCCCGCGCTTTGGAGGTCATCGCCAAACTCCCCGCCGTCATCGCCCTCTCCAACTGGCTCCGCGTGGAGGAGTGATCGCGCAATCATTCACGCTCCACGACATTGTATGGTTCTCACAAAATGACGCCCCGCCTCTCTGTAATGAAGAAGCGGGGCGTCCAACGTTGAGTAAATAGACATCAGTCGAAAATGCGTTCTCTGGCACTTTGCAGAAGTTTCCCCTTACCATAGCGTGCTGCTTTACGAAAGTACCCTTCAGCTTCTTTATCCCGATTGAGATATGTCAGCGATAGTCCTGTAGAATAGGCGATGAGTGCGTTACTCCGAGCGAATTTACTTGCCGCTTCGTAATCACCCACTGCCTCCTTGTGTCGCCCGCTTAGTGAAGCGTCTATTCCATGTGCCAATAGAACGCTTGCAGCCAACGCTTGATTTGTATGGGTTCCGGGCAAATTATCTGCCGCTATGGAAGAATGTTCCAAGATGGCTTTGTCAGAGTAGAAGCGTCTCGCCGCCTCATAGTTGCCCAAATAGACAAAGCACACGGCTACGTCCAAGTTCAATCCCGTCCGCCATGCATTCTGACCTGCGGGCAAATAGGCTTGTATAGCCTCTGCATAACGTCCCTGATGACGGCGTATGTCTCCTAATGTCATCAGAAGCGTCTGAGGAACTCGCTGCACACCATTGATAATGGGAGACTTTTGTTGAGCCTTACGAAGTGCCTGTTCTGCGCCCTCATAGTCGCCCTCGCGAAGCAAATCACGCGCTTGTTTATCATAACGCCGTGATTCGGCAAGCAAGGCATTATACCGCGCATTGGCTTCAGGCGAAGCAATATTATGGGATTTCCCTTTAGGAACGTCTTGTTTTTTGGAGTTGTTTGCTTGCATACTTTGAGCAAGGCTCAAAGCTGAAGCGATCAAACTCGCAAGGAACAATATGCCGATCAAAGTAAGTTGGCGAAGACGAAACATTGTATTTCTCCTGTCTTGAAGTTGAATGCTTTCATGGGGCAACATAGATGATTGCTCCGTTACTAAGTGAAAATGACCACAAGGGGTGATCAGGATACTCCGCCCCCATTCCCCATTGAGCCAAAGTATTGGCTACTGACCAGACACTATTTGCTTTGGAGGCGTGGAATTCCCAGAACCAGCCTAATTTCCTCATCGGAACGGCAATGCTTCCAGCACCTGGTGGTCTGTACATGAACCAACAATCAAAACTGTCCAGCAAATCTTTGGCAGTGATAGCAGAATCAGCTTCAAGCGGTTCCAGTGGCGAGTCGTTGCTTCCAGCGGATACTCCATTTGCAATATACCAACCGTCGTAGGGATAGGTATTATCTAAACATTGCAGACCATAGATGATGCGGTAGGGCGGATTGGCAGGCGGGGGGAGGCTCAGAGCAATCTTTTGCCAAATTCCGTTTCGTTTTCTTTGGTCATAAGGCGTTATCAACTGTGTCCAGTTCCAATCACCAGAATTACCGTAAACCAATACAAAATCGTTTGGTGTTGTGATCTGCCCTTCGAATTCCATGCCAACATCAGGCCTTGATGGAGCACCTAACAATTCTACAAATGTCGGTGAAACAGGAGGCTGCGGAGTGACAGTTCCAATTGAAATCCCAATAACAGCACTATCGGGACGTTCTACGTTGCATTCCCTGTTTACAGTCACATCAAAACCGTTCGCCGGTAGAATTCCTTGTGGCACAGAGAGATGTGTCGTACAGGTGACAACAGCCTGTTGCTGATACTTCTTGAAGTTGAAAACGAACGTTGAGTTCGTCTCAATACTGAGTGCTGTAAATGTAGCGGTATTGTTATTGGCAGTCCAGTTCTTGAACGGACTGCCTCCTGCGGCAGTCCAGTTGTAGGAGGTCGGTATCAAGCCGCCCGGAACGAGGGAGGCTGTCACTTGTTGCCCCATCAGGTATCTCTTAGCGTTGTTAAGTCCGATACCGCCCGCAAGAGAGATTTCGAGAGGTGAAGCACTGGCAAGATACTTTACCCCCGCAATTGCTACTCCGTAAGAAAACGCACCGATTGTCGCCGATGGGGAGACCGTTGCAAGAGTGAACGACGGACCGGGGCTGTCCTTGATGGCAAAACGCTTGCCTACGCCACCACTTCCGCCCAATCCATCATTGACCGTACCACTGCCACTGCCAGAAACCGTCGCGGTAGCTTCCTGATAGATGACTGCTTTCGTTGGCGGTTGGGCAGGATCGCCCATACAACTGGGCGTCCATGTAAAAGTGGTTGTGATGGCTCCGGTACAGGAAGCAAATGCGTTAAAACGTGGTGAAGACGAAGGCGCAGCAGAGCCGCTCCACCATCCATTGTTAAGCGAGTACGGAGCTGAACCCGTTTCCCAAGTGGCTGTTCCACCGCTGTACGTGACCTTGTAATACGCCGCCCACGC
>CAZPZP010000314.1:0-5400 GCA_964591025.1 uncultured Chthonomonadaceae bacterium | reverse complement strand
TAAGTGACATATTCCACGTTGTTTCTTTGGATTCCTAATTTACTCTTTTGTTACAGCAAAATGCCGAATTCCGTTTGCTGCAAGAGCGGAAATGCAGCCTCTTATTATCCCACATTCCATGATTACGCTAGGAATTGGAAGAGACAGGCTGGGGGTGATCGCCCTCCATCACTTTGCTTGGTTCGCCTTCGTTCGCGGGAATGCCCTGTGCGTGCAGAAACGCGGGCGGTGTCGGAGTGGTCAGTTTGGGGAAAAGACGGAACAGCACGACCTGAACGCTCGCCGCAATCGGGACAGACAGCAGCATTCCCCAAATACCGAACAGGGTTCCGCCAAGCGTCAAGGAGAAAATCGCCGCAACGGGATGCAGTCCGACGCCGCCGCCAACGATGCGCGGCGTGATCACATGATCGAACACTTGGTTGAGCAAGAGCGTCAGACCCACTGCAAGCCCCCCAAATCCCACTCCGCCTGCCGCGAAGGCCAGCAGAAATGTAATCAACGCGGTAATCAACGGACCCACATAAGGAATCGTAAACAGAATGCCGCCGAGTATCGCAATGAGCAGGGAATAACCCATGAGTTCATTTTGGAACAGGGACAAAATCAAGAGCAATACCAGCGTGGCGACGGAATACATCGCCGATACGAGCATCAAGCCGCGCACATATTCCGCGAACACCTTGCCAATATCGGAAGACAGAATATCGGTGGGACGACGGGCGCGTTTCGGTAGCAGATAAAATAGCCGCGCTCGCAAGCGATCAATGTCGAGCAGAAGGAAAAACGTCACGATAAGCGTGACGACGACCTCAATGAGCATGGTTGCGGAGCCGAGCAATAACCCGGTCACGCGCCCCGACGATGTGCTGGCGACAGACGAGAATTGTGTCGAAAGTTGATTGGTCAGCGTGTCGTAGTTGCGCGGCATCTTGAAGCCCAAGATACGCGGGTGAGCGGCAAGCCATGTATTGGTCGTGGTTTTGAGTTGTCCGATATACTGCGGCGCACGTTCCGTGAACTGAGCGGTTTGGGCGATTAGGTTCGGGACAATCAACACACTCAGCCCAATGACAAGCAGCAGCATTCCGAGAAAAACGAGGGTTGCTGCCAAACCACGCGCCATGCCCCGGTGTTCCAATTTGCTGACAAGCGGATCGAGCAGCAGCGCGAGGGCAAACGCGATGGCGAACGGCGTGATAATAGCGAGTGCTGCCCCATAAAGTTTCATCACACCGAGCGCGATTATAGCGAGAACGGCAACGCCCATTGCGGCAAAAAATCCGGCGCGAAACCACTCTTTGTTACCAAGATAGCGCGGATTGTCCGATTTGGACTGACGCATAGCCGTCGCAAGGGAAAGATCGTCTTGTCGCGGAACAGAAGGAATTCGTGCTGTGCCTTCGAGTGCTGCATTGTCTACGGGATTGGTGCTGTTCACGCGAGTCTTTTCTCCTCAAATACGGATAGGGATACAGGATACCAGATATACGTTCCCCGCGAAATTTTGTGTTCGCAATCCGCGCTTTTGGAAAAAGGAACTTGCCGACAGCGAGCCGCGTCCTACGGAGGTTGCACGCAACACTCAGTGCGAGAGTGTTCTCCAGAGTCGGTTCAGCAATCATAGTGACATATAGAGTACAGCAGAGAAGAGCGCAGAAATTTGAGTAAACTTACGACCACAAAACGGCTTGCGATTGGATTCCTATTTATTGTGATTTTGCTTCTCACAAATGCCGGCTTTTCCTATATCAATACGCGCCGTCTGATCGAAAATCAAGCATGGGTGACGCACACTTACAAGGTCATCAATGAGGCGGACGATCTGCTTTCCCTTCTCAAAGATGCGGAAACCGGCACTCGCGGCTATGTCGTGACGGGGCAGGAGGAATATCTCGACCCGTACAAAACGGCGGCGAAAAATATCAAGGGGCGTATTGAACCGTTCCGCAAACTTGTCGCCGATAATCCGGCGCAGGTGACACGGATTGCCGAATTTGCCGACGCTGCCAACGCCCGCCTTGTTCTGCTGGAGCAGACGATAGAACTGCGCCGCTTGCAGGGCTTCGAGGCGGCACAGCGTTCTATGCTGAGCGGCATCGGCAGAAAGCACATGAAAGAAGCTCGCGCCGTTGCGGATACGATAGTGAAGGAAGAGAACCGTCTGCTGACACAGCGCAACACGCAAACCGTCTTGAGCGTGCAGTTGGTGACACTGACGCGGGTCTTTTTCACTCTGGTCAATCTGGTTTTGATGGGCTTTATCTGGTATCTGCTCGGACGCGCCGAAGTCAGCAGCGAGAAATTGGCAGTGACAGTCGGCGACCTCGAAAAATCCGAGGAGATGCGCGAAAGCCTCACCGCAATGCTTGTCCATGACCTCCGCACGCCCCTGACGACACTGCTCGGCTCACTCGATCTGCTCAATCAACAGAGCGCACAACCGCTCGATCCCGAACTCCAAAAAGAGATGATTGGTATCAGTGTGCAGGGCGGCTATCGTCTGCTGAGCCTTGTCAATGAACTGCTCGACATCAGCAAAATGGAGTCCGGCGAGATGAAACTGCGGCTCGATACTGTGCAGGTGGATGCCGTCGCAAAGGAAGCCGTCTCACAGGTTCAGGCGTTTTATGTCGGAGACGAAACGCTCCGAACGGCAGCGATCACACTGGATATTCCGCACGATCTGCCTATCGTTCAAGGCGATCACGAACTTCTGGTGCGCGTCATGATCAATCTGCTCGGCAACGCCCTGAAATTTACACCGAAAACCGGAACCGTGACGCTCTCTGCCCGCCAGATCAATCCTCTCAAAGATAAATTCCGCGAGGCGATTGCCATGACCAAAGACCACCCGCTCGGTATGCCCGGCTCTGTCGTGCTGTGTTCGGTGCGGGATACGGGCGAGGGGATTCCTCAAGAGGATTCGGGCAAAATTTTTGACAAGTTCGGGCAGGTGGAGTCGCGCAAATCGGGACGCAAAAACTCGACGGGCTTGGGCTTGACCTTCTGCAAACTCGTCATTGAAGCGCACGGCGGGCAAATCTGGGTGGAAAGCGAACTCGGCAACGGCAGTACCTTCTTCTTCACAGTGCCGATACGCCCCTCGGCTCTGGATCGTGACTCGGAGCAAACAATCAAGGCGGACGCGACGGCGCAGTCTTAGCCTATGAGAATGGCGGCGTCGATTCGCGCATTGCGTCGGCAGGGATTGCCCTTGTTTCTCCAATGATATGGACAAACAAGGGCAGTTCGTTTTTTGAGTTGTCAAAGCAGGAATATCACCGCACCTTCTCGAATTATCCACTCAGAACCGCCTAGCGCGGAAGCAAACAATCACAAAGGAGTGTCAATAATGCAAAAACTTTTCGGTTTGTGTCTGTTAGGTTTGAGCGTTTTTTCTCTGAATGCGACGGCGCAAACAGCCATTACCCTTGAAGAAAAACCGTTTCTGAGTCCGCTCTTTAGCGACAATATGATCTTGCAGCGCGACATCGCCGCGCCGATCTTCGGCTGGACGACACCGGGCGCGGAAGTCAAAGTCACGATGAGCGGCAAAACGCTGACGACGACTGCGGGCGACGACGGCAAATGGATCGTCAAACTTCCGAAGCAGAAAGCGGGAGGGAACTACAGTATTGCCGTTGTGGGAGCAGAAAAAGCCGTCCTCAATAATGTCACGTTCGGGGATATATGGGTCTGTTCCGGGCAGTCGAATATGGAGTGGGGAATCAAACTCACTAACAATCCCATGGAAGAAATCAACGCCGCCAACTATCCGAATATACGACTATTTACGGTTCAGAAAAGAATTGCCTATACGCCCGTGACAGGAATTGTCAAAGACCCGCAAAATCTTTATGGTGTATGGTCGCCGACAACATCGGAAACAGTTGGGAAAGGCGGCGGAGCGGGCTTTTCCGCTGTCGCTTATTTCTTCGGGCGCGAACTCCATAAAGAACTTGGCGTCCCCATTGGGCTGATTAATACGTCTTGGGGCGGAACCATCGCCGAGGCGTGGGTCAGCAAAGACTCGCTCTCTGCCATGCCCGACTTTACCCAAGCCATCGCTCAAATTGACGCAACCGGAAACGGCACAACTCTCGACAACTATGAACGCAAACTGGCAATATGGATGTTTAATAACGACAAAAGCATCTACTCGACGTGGCGTACCGAAACACCTGACCCTGCCAGTGGCGCGTGGAGCGAAATGGCACTTCCGAACGCTTGGGAAGACGCCGGACTAAAGGATTTCGATGGCATGGTCTGGTTCCGCAAAGAGATTGAACTGCCGGAAAGCGTTGCGGGCAAAGAAGCAACGCTCAATCTCGGAGCCATAGATGATATGGATACGACATGGGTCAATGGAAACCGCGTCGGCGGCATGAATGTTCATAACGCGGTACGCACCTACAAACTTCCTGCCGGAACTCTCAAACCGGGCAAGAACATTATCGCGGTGCGTGTTTTGGATACCGGCGGCGGGGGCGGCTTGAACGGAATCGGCAGTGAAATGTTCCTCAAAGTTGGAGACGAGACAATCGTACTTGCCGGGACGTGGCAGTATAAAGTCGCCGATGCGCTGGCAAAACTTCCGCCGCTTCCCGCTCAGCAGAGCAACAATCCGAACCTCGTCACGGTTCTCAATAACGGCATGATTCATCCCCTGCTGCCGTTTGCGATCAAGGGCGCGATCTGGTATCAAGGCGAGTCCAATGCCGGACGCGCTGAGCAGTATCAAACTCTGCTCCCAACTCTGATCACAGATTGGCGCAAGCAGTTCGGCGTGGGCGATTTCCCGTTTTATATCGTGCAGCTTGCCAACTTCCTCGCGCAAGACGCCGAACCGAAAAGCGATCCGTGGCCTCTCCTGCGTGAAGCGCAGACGATGACAGCGCAGAAGGTCAAGAATGCGGGAATTGCTGTCGCGATAGATATTGGTGACGAAAAAGACATCCATCCGCGTAATAAGCAGGAAGTGGGTAGACGCCTTGCGCTGAACGCTCTGGCAAAAACGTATAGAAAGCGAATTGCGTTTTCGGGTCCGACATACAAAAGTATGGAGCGGAAAAGCAACGCCATTGTGATTCGCTTTGATAACCTCAACGGCGGCTTAATGACCAAAGGCGGCGACAACGTCATGGGCTTCGCGATTGCGGGCGAGGACAAAAAATACGTCTATGCCGACGCCAGAGTTGTCGGGGATACCATTGTCGTCTCATCGGACAAAGTCGCCAATCCGGTTCATGTGCGGTATGCGTGGGCGAACAATCCGGTGGCGAATCTGTACAATAAAGCCGACCTGCCCGCCGTTCCATTTCGTACCGATAATTGGTAGTAATGCGGGTACTGAAAGTACCCGACAAGAAAGTACAAGCGTCTTTACCTCACCCCCAA
>CAZPZP010000313.1:0-5433 GCA_964591025.1 uncultured Chthonomonadaceae bacterium | reverse complement strand
TCCTTCTTGCTCAGTCCTGTTTTTATTGTCGGAGGAGCGAACGGCATTCTCTACCCATCGACGGCAAAGGCAAAAAGAAAATCCCCCGTCTCTATTTCGAGAAGCGGGAGAGTAAAAAGCGGTCGGATTTCTGGGCTAAGAGACATAGCGTTCCTTGTCCATCAAACGGAGAAAAGCGACCACGATTACCGCACCAACAAACGCCATCACGAGATTGATAGAGTTGTAATCGCGCTGAATCGTTTGCACAAAAATTTGCTGCCCAATCCAACCGCCTACCAACGCTCCCGCGATTCCCATAGCGATTGTTGCGCCCAAACGATAGGGTTGACCCTTTGTGTTAGAGAGCGCGAGCCGAGCGAACAGCCCCGCCGCTATTCCGATTCCCATCCACGCCAGTATTAACATAAACATATTGCTTGCACCTATTGACAATTATTTCGTTCCAAGGTATGACGGGAGGACAGCAAAGATGGTTCCCGAAATTAGGGAACAGGGAGCAGGGAACAGAACACTGCACTCTGAATCCACGAAAGAACACGAAATCAACACAAAAACGCATTCACGAACAACACAGAAGCAAAGGACAGACAAAGAAAAGCACAGAGATTCTCAGTTGAGTTTCTCTGTGCTTTTCTTTGTGTCCTTGTGGTTATGATAAACTCAGTTCTGTTCCCTGTTCCCTCTATCTGTCGCGCTGCACGACGTAATCGGTGAGGGCGGCGAAACAGTCGCGGGCGATAGAAGACGGAAGCTGCTCAAGGGCGCGGGCGGTTTGCTCGACGTGATTTTGGGCGATGGCGCGGGTGCGATCAAAGGCGTCGTATCGGGCAAGAATGGTGTTGACATTCAGAACTTGGGCGTCGTCGGTATCGGGATCACCAAAGGCTTGGAGCAGTGTTTTACGCTCATTGGGCGTCGTGGATTCCATGCCAAGCAGAAACGGGAGCGTGGCGCGTCCGTCGCGCAGATCACTGCCACGCGGCTTGCCCGTAATGCAGGGATCGCCGGTATAGTCGAGGAGGTCGTCGGCAATTTGGAACGCCATGCCGAGACGATACCCATAATCGGCAAGAGCGGCTTCTGTCGCTTCGTCAGCGAACGTAATCACGGCTCCGCACCGGCAGCAACCTTCGACGAACGAGGCGGTTTTCTTGTTGAGAATTTGCAGATACTCGTCCATCGGCAGGTCGGGGCGTCCAGTGGCGGCGATCTCCATGACTTCGCCCTCGCTCATCTGAATCGTGATCTCCGAAACAAGGCGAATCAGACGCAGGTCGGCGTCTTCCGCCAACAGGCGCATGGAACGCGCCAGCACATAATCCCCGCTGAGAACCGCGATTCCGTTTCCAAAAACAGCGTTTGCAGTCGGTTTGCCGCGCCGCAGTGTCGTATTGTCTACCACATCGTCATGGATCAGGGTTGCCATGTGGACAAATTCGAGGGCGGCTCCCACCGTGGCGATTCGACTGCGATCCGTATCGGGATTGACGGCGCGGGCAGAAAGGGCGACCATGGCGGGGCGCAGACGCTTGCCACCCGCCTTGATCACATGACGCGAGACATCATAGATGATTTTTACGTCTTCGCCGATCAGCGTGTTCATTCGGGCTTCAACAGCATCGAGATCGGGGCGCACATAGTCGAGGAACGCGGCGGCTTGCACGGGTGAAGTCACGCGCTCGGTGCGGCTCGGAAATGCCTCGTTTTTTGGGGCGACGAGATAGGTTGCGGTACTCATAGGTGCGACTCCTTCGGCTTTGTGCCGAGGTGAATGCAAACGGTTCCAAAATTCAGATCGCGAATCACAATGTTTGTTAAGCCCGCCTGCTCCATAAGGGAGGTCAGGGTTTCGCGGGAGACGAAGTGTTTCATAGATTCGGGCAGATAGGTATAAGCCTCACGGCGGCTGAGCATTCCACCGATACGCGGCAGAACCTTAAACAGATAAAAATCAACTAAAGATTTGTACCACGACGTTGGACGCGGGCGATTGAACTCCAAAATGACGACGCGCCCGCCGGGTTTCGCCACTCGTGCCATTTCGTGGATCGCTTTATCGAGATGCGCGACGTTGCGGACGCCGAAGCCCACGGTCACCACGTCGAAATGAGTATCGGGATACGGCAACTGTTCGGCGTCGGCGACCATCATCGAAATCGCGCCGCCTTTGGCTTTCGCCACTTTGTCCATGCCGTTGCGGATCATCGGCTCACAGAAATCGGAGGCGACGACTTTGCCGGAAGTGCCGACTGTTCGCGCCAAATCAATGGCGAAATCTCCGGTTCCCGTGCAGACATCGAGGCAGGTATCGCCGGATTGCGGGTTTGCCATTTTGACCGCAAGCCGCCGCCAGCTCTTGTGCATCGAAAAACTGAGAATGGCGTTCAATCGATCATACTGTGGAGCAACTTCGGCGAACATTTGGCGCACATAGACCGCCTTGTCGCCGGTGTAGTGTGTCGGTTCCGAGAGATGCGGGGACTTAGCCTGATTATCGGTGACCGCTTGCGCCATAATGCAAAAACCTGATTTCGGGAAGATAACTCACTTTCCATTATCGGGAAAGTTTGTTGACTTTTTCACAAACTTTTTATTGAGTATACCTTGCGGGTTTCGCCTGAGTCAATGCGAATACTCCTGCTCATATCTACGTCGAATGATGTATGCAGAGTTCACAAAGACTCGAAAAACAAGCAACTTTGTGGAAAATTTCACAAATCCACGGAACGATTCGCGTAACCGTAACGCCGAAATGTCCGTAATGAAGAAGAGAGACCGAAATTTAGGGATTGGGACGAGAGGAGTGTTTTTATGTTTGGTTCACAGAAACAGCAATTTTTCGGATTAGCGGGCTTGACCCTGCTTTCTGCGATAGGAATTTCGGGCTGCCAGCCGCGAGGATCGGCGACTGCTCAACCGACAGCGACAACCGTTACTCCCGCGCAAAGTGCGATAGAGCGCACGGTAGAGACGATTCCGGTGATGCTCGATGCTTCTCCCAACGCGCAACCGGGACCTATTTCGGAAGCAACAGCACGCATCGAACCTGCTGTTGTAACGATTGATACGGAATATCGTCTGGTGCGGCGATATGGCGATCTGAACGGGATGATGGAAGAGGAGCAGGGGGCGCGGCGCGGCACAGGCAGCGGTGTCATCATCAATTCGGACGGCTATATCGTCACCAATAATCACGTCATTCGCGGGGCATCGAAAATTTTGGTGACGACACAGGACAAGCGGCGTCTGGAAGGCAGAGTCATCGGGGCAGATGCGGCGAGCGACTTGGCGGTCGTCAAAGTCGAGCAGAAGAATTTGCCCGCCGCGACCCTTGCCGATTCCGACAAAGTCAAAGTCGGAGAATGGGTGATCGCTGTTGGTAATCCGCTCGGTGTTGGAACAACGGTGACAGCGGGAATCGTGAGTGCCATACGCCAATTTCCCGATGGCAGTCAATATAAATCCGTCATTCAGACGGATGCGGCGATCAATCGCGGCAACTCCGGCGGGGCGTTGGCGGACATCAAGGGGCGATTGATCGGAATCAACTCGTTTATTTTGTCCCCTTCGGGCGGCAATATCGGACTCGGTTTCGCTATTCCCTCGAACACGATGCGAACTGTCATCAGTGAATTGATCTCCAAAGGACGTATTGCGCGTCCCTATCTCGGTGTGGCATTCGGCAATCTCGACGATACCGCCAAAGATTACTTCCAAATTCCCAATGACATCAGCGGTGCGCTCGTCAGCCAAGTTTTGGAAAACAGCCCCGCATCAACGGCAGGATTACAGCGGTTCGATATTATTCGGAAGGTAAACGGCAAAACTGTTGCCAAAGCCGAAGACCTTTCCAGTACGATCCAAAGCCTCAAGATCGGCGACAAGTTGGAAATGGTGGTTTGGCGCGAAGGGCGCGAGGGCAAAGCCACGGCGCGTTTGCAAGAGCGACCAGCCATGCCGGAACAACCCTAAATTCAGGGCGAACGCATCTAAATGAGACGTTGACATAAATGAAAATGCCATAAAATGGCATTTTCATCTTGAATAGAGTCGAATCTCTTCCCCTGTTAGGCATAGCACCTGATTGCCTCGCAATTGGGGGATTTGGCAAAGGCACATCCCGGACTGCGCGTTCCCGGCACACTCAACGGCTTCGAGATGGCGGTTCGCGCCATATTGGGGCAGCAGATCAGCGTGCAAGCGGCGACAACACTTTCAGGTCGGTTCGCGGCTGTCTTTGGCGATTCCATCGAAACGCCCTTTCCAACACTGACACGCCTGACACCGACACCGGAACGGGTTGCACAGGCGGAACCGGAAGAGTTGATCGCACTCGGCATTATCCGCGCACGGGCAAAGACAATTCTGGCACTGTCCCAAGCCGTCGCAAACGGCGAAATTGTTTTGGAACCCGGCGGCGATGTCGAACAGACAATGTTAGCCCTCAAAACACTGCCCGGTATCGGTGAATGGACAGCGCAGTATATCGCTATGAGAGCATTGTCATACCCCGATGCTTTCCCGCATACCGATCTCGGACTCTACAAAGCCCTTAATGAACATAACCCAAAGCGAGTACTGGAGATTGCCGAACAGTGGCGTCCATGGCGAGCCTACGCCGCTATGCACCTTTGGAAATCGCTGGAAATCAAACCGATACAGGAGACAACGCTCCCATGACCACCTATTACACCACCCTCGACACTCCGCTCAAAACTCTGACCCTCCTTTCCGACGGCACGGCACTAACGGGCATCTACCTGAGCGAACACAAGGACGCAACGCCGAGAGGTACAGATTGGCAGAACCGTGACGCCGCCACTCCCTTTGCCGAGGCGAAGCGACAACTTCAGGAGTATTTCGATGGCACACGAACCACCTTCGACTTGCCTTTGAATCCGTCAGGAACCGATTTTCAGCGGCGCGTCTGGCAGAAGTTACAAGCCATTCCCTTCGGCGTCACGATCTCGTATGGCGAATTGGCGCGGCGGATCGGCGATCCCAATGCCTCGCGTGCCGTCGGTCTCGCCAATGGACGCAATCCGCTTTCGATTGTTATTCCCTGTCATCGAGTGATCGGCGCGAACGGCAAACTGACCGGCTATGCGGGAGGAATCGAGCGCAAACAGTGGCTGCTCAAATTCGAGGCGGCGCGAACAGGGTGCGAGTGAAACAAGTCCGGGTATAAGAACGTACCCGCCTGAAAAACAGACGTCCTACGGACGAACCACTTGGGAGATTTGCGTCCCCTTGAAAGTCTCTGCCGACAGTTCGTGTTATGGGAAAGCGATAATCTTCCAATTTGTGCGTCCGTAGGACGTCTGTTTTTTAGACGGGTACGTTCTTGTACCCGGACTTGTTTCACTCGCACCCTGTTCGCACCTGCCTCGTATCCAATCAGTGCAGGGTTTCTCAAAGAAATGGCGAAAT
>CAZPZP010000312.1:0-5450 GCA_964591025.1 uncultured Chthonomonadaceae bacterium | reverse complement strand
CGAAGAACGGTATAGCGTCCGCGCTTGACTTGGAGATAGCCGGGTTCGCGATAGACGCCGCCCGCCTTCTGGTGCGCGTATTGGGTGAGGGCGCGAAGCAGTCCGGCACTGCGCTCGCTGGCAGAAAAATAGCCGGGAGCGATGCCGATATTGACTGTAAATCCCTTGCCGACTGTCTGCGCCCAAACGGGAGAGCCGCCCGCCCGAAGCGCATACAGGGCAACCGGAGCCTCATCATTTTTCGCATTGGTTTGCGTATTGGCGGCGGGCTTTGTTGTTGTCGGAAAGGTCAACTGCGGATAGAGCGTAACGGGATATTGCGCCCCAATTCGCAGACGCGGCAGAGTGCGCGACACTTCACTGTTCTCGATATAGCCCAAAATCGTATTGCCGAAATCCGGCTCCAGCGTTCGCGCCCCGACCTGAAACCCGTTGCCCATCTCTACCGAAAGCGTCACATTCTGACCTCGCGGCAGGTTGTCGAACTGATACACCCATGACGCACTGCCATCTGCGAACCGAGCCGTGCCGCTAAACTGGCTGCCGTTATCGAAGGTCAAAAAGCGATTTTCGATCTCACTGCCCATGAGGAAACTTGCCGCGACCTTGCCCCCGATTTTCAGTTCCGCCTGACTTGCCCACGCGCCCCAACCGTCCGCCGGGGACACATCGGCGAACCGAACCGCCACGCTTCCCGTCGTCGTAACATAAGGCGTTAGGTCGAGCGAATACGTGCGTTTGTTGCTGAGATTCTTTTCACCCGGTTCGCCTTTGAGGAGAAGGGTATAAGCGTTTGGGTCGTCGGGCGTGACACGGCGCGTTTGGAGTTGGGTTCCGGCGTTGATGCCAAGCCGCTCCCACAAATCGAAGACGGGCGACTCTTTGCCCGCCGCCTTCCACCACGAATCGGTGACGGCGTTGTAGGCGTCGGTTCCGCCGAAAACGAGGAGACTGCCGCCGCCTTTGACCCACTCCGCGAGAGCGGTATGGACGCGAGAGTTCTCCGGCTTGAGGAAATCGTAAGAGAGCAAGAGAGTTTTGAAGCCGCGCAGATAGCCGGGATCGGCGGCGCGATCCAATGAGAGCATCTGCACCGGAACCCCACGCTGAAGCAAGGGCAACGCCAACCCGAACACGCCGTCGAAGTCGCTGGCATTGGGGGCTTCGCGCTGATATTGGAGCGAGTCGGCAACGAACACTCCTATATCGCCGGGAGTGCCGCTGCCGCCCTTGACCGCTTGACTGCCCATCTCCTGCAAGGCAGCGTTGACGGTGTTAATCTGGCTCGCATATTCGGGCGAAACCTTGCCATACACGCGCTCTGGCCACGGCATGACCTCGTAAGCAGAAACATCGGGAAAAAGCAGGGCAGCGACAAGAGTCTGCTCATAATGCGCTTTGTAGTCCTGCGGCGAGAGGGTGAGATTGTCCTCCAACGGGTCGAGCAGGAACCATAACTTTTTATTCGTGCCGCGCAAGAGTTGGAACAGCGACGAGTATTCGAGATACGCCGTCGAAAAAGTCATGTCGGTTCGGATGCCCGCGTAGCGCACTGCTGTTCGCGCTGTGCCTGTCCATACCTGCCCGATCACATCTTGGACTTGCGGCAAACTCGTGATGCGATACTGCGGGCTGATAATCCCCCATTGGGCGTAGGAAAGCGGGCTATGGAGGGCGATCATTCGGCGGGCATTGGGCTTGCGAAGTGCGGCGTCCGCAAGGAGATCGGCAATGTGTCGGGTTTGGAGTGTCGCCATGAGTTTTGCCGCTTTGGTGCGGTTGTCCACGCTGTTATGCGGCGGCTGCCAGCCCGTCTTATACTCGTTTTGCCATGCCAGTTTGAAGGCGTCTTCGTAGCCGGCACGAAGCCAGTATTCGGGTTCTTCGGGGCAGATTCCGTCGCTTCCATTGGCGAGGGCTTTGGCGTAAAAATCGCGTTCGAGGGCGATACGGTTGGAGGTCGGCGACAGATAATAACTCGTCCCAATCGAAAGTTTGGTTCCGTCCTGCGTGGTTTGGACTTCGCCGGGGTTCTTGTCGGCGTACTCTTTGTAGTCGCGGGAGCCGCCCATGGTATACACGGTGTAGCCGCGTGCCTTCCAATTTGCGATGGCGACGGCGTCGGTATTATAAAGGAAAACGGCGTCGGTTTGGAGGTCAATGGCAGGGTCGGGGGCAAGCGGCGTTTGCGTGATGGTCACAGGTTGGGTCGGCGGGCGATTGATGACGAGCGCGTTCTTGACAGTGACGCCCTGCATCATCAGGGTTTCGACAGTATCCGGGACACCATCGTTATTGAGGTCGGGGTCAATCTGTGCAAATCGAACCTGCGTGAGCCGAAACATTCCCGTTTTGGCACTGAGGCGCACCGATTGCCTCGCGCCTGTCTCCCATTGCGCCGGAACCGTCCAAATGATAGAAAGCGAGTTGTCGGCTTCGCGGGTAATAATCGCCGGAACGGGCGCGTCTTTTATCCCGTAAACCAGAGCGGCGGGAGTCGCGTCGCCTTCGAGAACAAGATTGAGGCGGCACCGCGCTCCGGCACTTACAGGGAAGCCATAGATGAGAAACTGTCCGGGATCGGCTTGGCGGGCGTTTTCGTTGAGCGTGGTTCCGGCGAGTTTGACCAGTGTGGCGGTCTCAGCAGTCGTTCCGGGCGCGAACACAGTCGCATACGGCACAGGCGGCGCGGCGACTGCCCTTCCAATACTCAACAAACCCATTCCGATAGTCGTCAAACCAATAATTGTTGCGTTCAATATCAACCTCGTCTCTTGCGTTGTCCGATGATTCTACCCGCTATCGCTTCGGGGCTGACAGTAGGACGAGAATTTTGGAGAACGCCGACCCCTGCGCCAATCTCTTTAACTCGTTATGTCCTGACTTCATAGGCGAAAGCAGACAATTCAGGTCTAAGCGTTGGGGCAAACTCACCGAACGCTCCTTTTTGCGACCACGCGCAGATTTGTGAAGTTTGATGCAAAGTCGAGAGCAATGATTTTTGCAAACTTTCTGAAAATCGTGGCAAAAGCCCTTGACAGATGAGGCGGGCGGTGATATAATTGGGGTGTACTGCTGATAACGAAGGGAAGAAGTCCAGAGAGACAATACGGTTCTCCTCGCCTTCCTCGCCTTCCTCGCCTTCCTCGCCTTCCATTGTTACTTTGGAAAGGCACGACCCGAACTCGTGACAGTTTTCACGTCGAATGAAGGAATGAAATCCATGATGACGGCAGAGTTGACAGCACCCGCAGTTTCCCCCTCGAAAGTGAAGCGCACCGCTTGGCTTGGCACGACGTTGTGCCTTGTCCTCAGTCTTGTGTTTCTCACTTCCGCCCTTGCCAAAATCCGCAGTTTCTCGGAACTCGAAAGCACGCTTGCTGCGTCGAAACTTGTTCCGGTGTTGCTGGTCTCTCAGGCGGCAACCCTGCTTCTCGTCACCGAACTTCTTCTTGCATCTCTCCTGATACTGCCACCGACCCGCCGCGCCGCTCTCCACGCCTCTGCTGTGGTGGTGAGTATGTTTGCGGCATATTCCACATGGCGTTGGATGCAGGGCATTGCTGTGCCATGCCACTGCTTCGGCGCACTTCTCAGACTTGATCCATGGGCGACGTTGTTGCTGAACTGCGTTTTGCTTGGGGTCATCAGTTATGTCATGGCACAAACATCACATGGATTGTCTGCAAAGACATCCAGAGTATTACGCTGAAGAATCAGCGTGGAGGAATACTCATGACTAAAGTCATCGCTCTTGTTGCTCTTGTTGGTCTTTCCTATTCTCTCTTCTCCTTGCGGGCAGAGGGCAGTACATCAACCAAATCCAATCGCGCCGCAGGAACAGGCTACGAATGCGTGCGTGAGGTCTGCAACCAGGCGACACAATGTATCAATTATGGTCCGGCTGGAAAGCCAAGCAATCCCTATGTTCAGTCGACAAAGAAGGTTTGGAAGCCCAAAACCCAATGCGGATTTACTTGGACGATTGGCACTACCTGTAATAATTCTGACTCAGAGAAGTGCTACACTGAAACGGATTACTCCGGACTGAATTGCGGAGGACTCGCCGATCCTTCCGTCGATGAAGACCCAACATCTTATTGTGGTCATTAGTTTGATTAGTCGTGTAGGAGAAGAGAGGCATTTTTCATTTGGTTCATGTCACTCGCATTTGAATAATGCCCCAAGACTTTCGCACGATAAATTGAGGCGGGGCAAGGTGAAATACATCTTGCCCTAATTACTATAAAAATTTATACAACAAATGCTGGAGAGCATACTACATTACCGTGCTGAAAAGTTAGGGGAGTCTCATGTTGGGCGCATATCGAACGAGTTCACTTGTATTTGGCTTCTGTTTGCTTGCTCTGGTGACCGTATCTGTTCCGTCACAGGCGCAGTCCGGCAGTGCGTATTCCACCGATCAAGTTCTCAAGGGAATTGAAGCGCGGGAGAAGGCTTGGGAAGAGTTCGCGGTTCGCGGCGAACTCATAACGGTCATGGACGCGGCTTTCTTCCAGAAAACTGGCAAGCCGACACCCCAATCTAAGCCGAAGATGTTTTTCGTTTACGGACACAAAGGGAAAAACGAGGTTTTTGCCGTGCGTCCTGCAACTTCGCCGCAGGAGACGCTCACAGCGAAAACCATCCTCGATATGGCGACGTTTGGCGATAAGTCCTACTATGACGGGCAGACAACCCACTTGGAGTATTCGAACCCAACTGGCTCCAATTTTGTCGCTTCGCGTGGCAGAATGATTCCCGAACCGACGTATATTATGGGGCTGTCTCTGCCCGGAACCGGCAAAACCTTGCGGGAGGCGTTGACATCGGCGACGTTTCGGGAGGAAACCAAAGACCCGGATTGGGGAACACTGCTTGCCTACGACATTGAGAAAGAGATCAGGGACAAACTGGCGATGAACCTCGGCGTTTCCACGATGCAGGTTTGGGTCGCTCCTGAGCGAGACTATCTTCCGGCGAGAATTCAGTTAGACGTTTCCAACCCCCTGCGTCGAATGGAGTTTCGGATTTCCCGCGTGTCCCGCGTTGACAATCGTTGGGTTCCGCAAGAGTTTATTCTAATCGATTCTTTGTCGGACGGAACGCGTCTGGCGGCTGGGAAGACAACCACATCCCGCATCACGGCGCATCAAGTCGGCAATATTCCCGCCGACACTGTCCGTGTCCAAATGGCTCCGGGCAGTCGGCTCACGGACAGTGCAACCACTGCGTCATGGCGTGTCGGCAGCAACGGGGAAAAGATGTACATTGATAAACAGAACCCACAGGCACAACGGACGATGTTTTCGGGTTGGATATACATAGCGAGCGTAACAACCTTGCTGGTGCTGACGGTGCTTGGTTATGTCCGGTGGAAAAGCAAGCAATGATTAAAGGCGGCTTAGTTCTGCTGACGGCGTTTGCCCTGACCGCTCTGATTCTTCATC
>CAZPZP010000311.1:0-5454 GCA_964591025.1 uncultured Chthonomonadaceae bacterium | reverse complement strand
GTACCCGAATTGCCCATCACCCAACCAACCTCAAATTTAGACGCACTTGCTCGTCGAAAAAGTTGAGGAATGATTCGCCCCTTGGTTCGTATTAGGGTATAATTCGGAGATTGTTCCGTAAAATCCCGACAGTTCCCCCCCTGTAGCGCGTCACGGAATACGGCGTCGTCCGTGTTCTATTCTCTGAACAAGCCCCCATAATCTACAGGTAGGAGGAGATTTCTATTAAAACTCACACTCAATTTTCACGTCGCAGCGTTTGCGGCGTCCTTTCCGTACTTGCGTTCGCTCTCGTGACGGCGTTCGGTGCTGCTGGCTGTGGGGGAGGGTCGGGAAACAATAACCCCAACCCCAATCCGAATCCCAATCCGAATCCCACCCGCAGCACTGTCACAGGAACCGTGACCGATGTTGAAGGCAACGCCCTTGTCGGCATTGAAGTGTCCATCGGCAATCAGAACGCGACCACCACGCAGTTCGGAACCTACACGATTCCCGATGTGGAGATTGCCAGCGGGCAGACTTCCCGCGTGGCAGACATCACCGCGTTTGCCAGTATCAACGGCAGAAACTGGTCGGGAGGCAATACCGTCGAAGTCCTCGCCGGTGAGCCGATTACCAACAATATCCATATCGTTGTCTCGCCAGACGACACACAGGGCGGGATACGCGGAACAATACGTGACGATCAAGGGCGTCCCTTGCAGGGAGCGCGAGTCTTTGCAGGCATTCCCAACCCCGCAGAACCTCGCGATTTCCTTACTCTGAGTTCCATTACGGCGTACACCGATTCCAACGGAACCTACAGCATTCCGCAGCTGCCCGCCAATGTCTATACCGTCACGGCGTCGTTTGCAGGGCGCGTCAACCAGACCTTGCAGAATCTCAATGTGACGCCCGGCAGTGACATCAACGCTTCGTTTACACTGGTATCAGGGACGGCGGGCGCAACGCCCGCCGTCGCGAACTTCTCGGCATTGTCCATCACAACGCCCGTTTCTCCAACTCGTGCCGCCGCAAATCCGAATTTTGCCGGAGGAATGGAAGCGTTGCGGCAATGGGTTCGCACCAAGCACGCCAAGCGCGTTCATCGCACCGCCGATCCGAACAAAGTGATCGTCCGCAAAAGTATCACTCGCGCCACGCCTGCCGGAAGTCTCATCGAAAGTGACCTATTCTGGGATTATACACAGCTCGATAATCTTTTTGGGTATGTGATCCTGCGCTCGGATAACATAGACACGAATTTCCAAACCATCGCCCTGTTGCGCGATCCATTGGCGGAACGCTTCGCCGACATTGACGCCGCACTCACCCCCGACCTGCTGTATTACTATGCGGTGGCGCGTCTCGATACCGTCAGTTTTCCAGCAAATGGCGACGAAGGCAACGCGAGCGACGTAGTCAGTGTACAGCCGCTCAACGCCCTGTCCCTGATCGCCCCCACTCCCGGAGCGACGACTGCGACCCGCCCGACATTCAGTTGGAACGCGGTCAATCGCGCTGTTCTCTATCAGATTCTCGTTTATGACCGCTTCCCGAACTATCAGTCCAATACGACGGTGGACGGGGTTGCGCCGATTTGGCCCGCCGATCAATCCAATCCCGGAACCAGCCTGATTGATACGCGAGGCGGAGCAAGAAACTCACAGCAATACGACGGTCCCGCGCTCGTTTCGGGACGAACTTACTATTGGGCAGTGCTGGCAAGCGATGATGTCGGCTCGGCATTCACGATCAGCCCGCTTCAATCGTTTATCGCACCCTAATTTGAGAAGAGGGGGAGAGGGGAGAAAAGGAGAAGAGGAGAAAAAACCAGTGCAGTGATCCACGAAAGAACACGAACAAGACACGAAAACAATGCACAAATCACATCTAAGATTTTTGCATTGCCCTGTGTTCCCCGTGTTCCCTGTGGTTCTCTTGTTTTTTCTCCCCCTCTCCCTTTCTCCTCTCTCCCCCTCTTCTTCTACTCCCCCCGGAATATCGGACGCACCCCGCGTCCCCTGTGGAGGTATCGGACTTGAAACTTTTGCTTGAGAGAAATTGGGTCAGGCTTGCTCTCATCATGGCTCTTCTTTTTGTCTTGCCATGGAACGCTTTTGCCCAACAATACCGCAATATCGTCAATACCCGCTTCCGAACTGTCAGCAACGGACCGCAATCCGCCATTATCGTGGATGTGAGAAATCCCAACGATGCGGCGGAAGTGCGCCGCGCTGTCACGGAAAAAGCGGGCAAACTCTATGAGTCGCGCCGCGATGTGATGCGAAGAGAAATCGAATTTCTGCGGCAAAAAGGCATCATCAAAAACCCGGAATCGCTGGCAATCGCCGACGCCGTGATCATTCGGCACAACGGGCGGCTGATGCTTCCCGAAGGGCGCACCCGCGTCGTTGACCCGAGTAATGAGATTACATTCTCATTCCCAACGACGGGCGAAGGGGCTTGGGACGCACAGACCGCCGCCGCCCTCGCCAATCTCGCCAATCTCATCTATACCGAACTGCGCGACAATGTGTACGGGCGTCCGCTGTGGAGCGGCAATGTGGTTGTGCGAAACCTCGATCCGCGCCTCGGCAAAGTAGACGAGGTGATCGGAGCGTTGCTCGTCATCAACGGCAGCGATATATCGATCAACTTCCCAACCTTTACGGCGTATGAGACTCGGTTCTTGGCAATGGCGCAGGTGATCGCACAGGCGATGCACGGACCGCGCCGAATCGCGTATGACAACTGGGAAATGGGAATGGCGCGTGCGGCGGCGGTTGTTGTCGGACGCAACCTGCAAGGACAAATTACGGCGCAGGGACAGACGGTCAACCCCGCCAACGGCTTCTATTTCACGGCATACTATGACCTGCTCAACCAACCGGCGTTGGGCAACAATACGTTCACGCCGCCGACGAAAAGCAATCAGACATTTAACGCGACGACCCTCAGCGGAATGCTGGTTCCGCGCTTGCAGATGTCGGCGACGGCATGGCTCAAATGCTATATCGAGAACCCGAATTTCTTTAAGATATTCAATCGCGGCACGCCGACGAGCGACGGAATCGGCGGCTACTATGCCGCGCACGACGCCGACGCTACCGTTGCCAACGACGTTTCTCGGCTTCGCGATTTGGCGCGTGCCGCCGTTCCGAACGTCGAAGCCCTGTCGTTCGATAACTGGTTCGAGCAGCAGTATGTTCTCGACTCCAGCGTGATTCCGGGACCGAAAATCTTCGCCTATATCCAGCCGACGTTTCCCAGTGACACGCAGGTAGGAACCACTGGAACCGACAGCGGGGCGGCAATTTTCTTGGTCTACTATCGCACGAGCAGTAGCGGCGATGAAACCGACCTCAGCGGAACTTCCAATCTCGTCTATTGGGATTATACCTTTGCAAACCGTCTCTTTTTGCCCTCGTTCGAGACGGCGGCGATCACGAATGGATTTGGAACCGTCGCGCCCTTTTTCAACGGCATCGGCGGAACCGCTCCATTCGTGGACAAGATGCGGATCGCCATTGATGTTCCGGTCAACAAAGAGTATGTGCGACTCTATTTTCCGACGGGCTATACCGGCACGCAAGCGGCTCCCAACGATGTTTCGGGCGTGACAGTCGGGGCGGATGCCGGCAGCCTGAGCATTCAATATGAGGGCGGCGCAACGGTCACGACGGATGTTGTGCAGGGCGCGTTCGGGACAGCGGCGACAGCGGGCAGTATCCCGAACGGTTTCAGCCGTACCCGCATCACCTATACCCCCGCCACCGGCACGCCGACGAATTTTGTCCGCAATACCGCATTCGGGCAGGCATTCGATGTTGCTCCGATTTTTGTACTGCCAGTGGGTGGCGGCGCGGATTCGTTTACCCGTCTGTTCGCTTCGGGCGTTCAGATGGTGTCGCTTCCTTATAGACCGCTTGCGGGCAATCTCGGCAGTTTCGTGTCGGCTCTTGGCTTGACCAATAACAATGCCCTGATCGCCCAATACCGCCAAGATATTACGGGCGACGACAAATATCTGCGCTTCCCGTCCCTGCCACCGTATCAGCCGGGCTATGCGTTCTGGACGAGTTTCGCCAACTCGGTCAATACCAGCAACTTGCGCGGCACAAAAACGGACATCGAGAAATACATCTCCGCTCCGCTTCAGTTCGGCTGGACACAAATCGGACCGCCATACAGCACAAACTTGAATATCAACTCCGATCTTCAATTCCAATATCTCGGTGCTGATGTCGGAACTTATGCCGAGGCGATCACTCGCGGCTGGATCGCGGCGGGTGTCATCGGTTACAACCCCAATGCGGGCTATCAGGACATTACGACGACCAGCAACGTGCTGTTTCCGCTCAATACCCTCGAAGTCTGGAAAGGGTACTGGATTCGCGTCCTTGTCACCGAGGGGCTTGTCATTACGTATGCGAACCCGAACAGCCGTGCCGCCCGACTTGGCACTCGCGCCGCCGCACCGGACAGACAGCCCGGACGGTGGGAAGTCAATTTCACGGTGCGCGATGGCGAAGGCAACTCGACGGGGGCGGTTTTCGGACAGGCTCCCAACGGCTCCGACATCTATAGCCCTGCGGTTCATGTCGCGGCTCCTCCGCCGTTCTCGCGCTCAGCAGACCTTGCGGTGCGATTCCCCCATGCCGATTGGAATAACGGCTGGAGCAGCAACGGCGGAGAATTTCTGACCGATATTCGCAAAGCGGGCAGTCCGTCGGTCTGGAATGTCACGGTCAATACTCCTCAGAGCGAGAAGGATTACGTCGTCTCGTGGGAGGGGTTAAAGGGCGTGCCGCGTGGAACCCGCTTGCTTCTCACCGATAAGGAGACGAATAGCCGTGTCCTGATGAATACCGCGTCGTCGTACTCGTTCCGTGCGGGCAAAGGCTCTGTAACGCGCCATTTCGAGATTGCGGCGGAACCGCGCAACGCAGGACGAGTGCGCGTATTCAACTTGTCTGCGATAGTCAATCCTGCGGGTGGAACGCGCTCCAATCCGACTGTTACTCTTGGCTATGAACTCTCCGGTGCGGCGGAAACGTCCATCGAAGTGCGCTTGAACGGCAGGATTATCCGCCGACTGAGTACGACGCGGGCGGCTGGAACCGGAACCAATCAACTGGTTTGGGATGCTCGCGATGACAGCGGACGCTCGGTTCCTGCCGGAGCGTACAGCGTCCAAATCACGGCGCGAACGCCCGAAGGCGATACCACGCGGGCGATTGTTCCGCTTTTGCTGACACGGTAGCCCTCACCCCCGACCCCTCTCCCACGGCAATCGCGGGAGATTCATTCCCCTCCTTGCTAAGGAGAGGGGGAGGGGGAGGTTGAGGCTGAACTTTTCAAGGAAAAAAGAATGCGAATTCGCACACATCATATCAAAGCGGCTGCCGTTCTGCTTTTGGCGGCACTTGCCTTCGGGATTGTCGGCTGCGGCGGCGGCGGCGGCGGGGG
>CAZPZP010000310.1:0-5487 GCA_964591025.1 uncultured Chthonomonadaceae bacterium | reverse complement strand
GACGCTTGTACTTTCTTGCCGGGTACTTTCAGTACCCGCTGCGAGAGGTGAGTAACCATAAATTTTCTCGGTTGCTTTGAGGACTCACGCTGAATGTTTTCTGCCGCCCATAGCATTTGTTCTTTGCACTATCGCCTGATTTCCGGCGAAGTCGCTCTGGAACCGCTCCATATTCTCAAAACACACGACCTAATCTGGCACGATTGGCACGTCCGCATTTTCGTGCTGGGGGCGAGTCACGCCGTCCAACTGACAAGAGGCAAAGACATAATCACGGAACTGCTCACCTGTCTGCCGCCCGCCGGAAACTCCAAACCGTTGTATGAAACCTCTATCGAGCAATGTCGGCAAAAAAATCTTCATGCCAACGGATTACGCTGGGGAATCAGCCTGTGGGAGTGCGAGGCAGGAAAAAATGAGGAACGGCTGCCGATTGGGATGGGTGCGAGTATGCAAGTCGAATTCCCTGCGATACACTCTGCCGAAAAGCCTCTGACTCGGATCAATTGGATGCTTCATCGCAATACGCTTCTCATCGACACTCTTCATACTTATCCCAATGAGGGGCGCAGTGTTCGCAGTCGCACAAAGATCGCCCCGAAACAAACCGTCTCTCGGAAGGAGATTCCCGAATGACCGAGCAGGAAACGCTCTCTCAGGCGGAACTCGAAAAAGCCCATACCGCCTATTATCAGAAGCGATACGGCGACGCCCGCGCTCACTGCAAAACGGCAGAACGCACTGGCGCGTCACGCGGAGCCGTTCAGCAATTGGAACGCGCTATCGGAGCCGGTGAACAGCAGCAGGTCAAACTCACCCAAAACGCCGGATGGGTCGGAGGCTTAACCGCCCTTTTCGCTTATCTTCTTCTGGTGTTTTTGCCCGTGCCGCAAGGCGTCCACTTCGCAATCGCGCTGGTTCTCATTCCGGCGATCTGCGGGCTGGCAATCGGGCGATTGTCGGGCTTCGATTTCGGAGCAGGTTCGCGGTTTCGGCGTGCCGCTTGGGTCGCGGCATCAATGATGTTCGCGTATGGAATTTCGAGCATGATTTGGCGGCGCACCCGTTTCGATATTGGCTCAGAGAGTGGACAGCTATTTTTTGTCTGGCTGATTGCGGCGGGCGTTTACGCGCTGATCGCCGGTCTGGTTGCCGGAATCGTCGGTGGAAAATTGGCATGGCTGACGGGAAGAAAGGACAAGGATCAACGTGGGACAGCATCTTGAGCAGCGTGCCGACGGCACCTACGCGCTTTTTATTGACGGTGACCTCCAATTCGATACCCGTGACGAAGCCCTTTACCATGAAATGCTTGCCCTGCCCGCGCTGTGTATGGCACGCCCATTGAATCCCGAAGAAGGATTGCGTGTTCTGATATGCGGCGGCGGCGATGGCTTGGCACTGCGCGAATGTCTGCGGTTTCCTCATGTTTCGCACGTCGATCTGGTGGATTACGACCCTGAGATTGTCGAAATGGGGCGCGTGCAGTTTGCCGAACAGAACGCCTTCGCGTTCCATGATGTGCGTGCCACGGTGCATATTCAAGACGCTTGGGAGTTTTTGCAGCAAGGCGAACTCTACGACGTGATTCTGCTCGATTTTACGGTTCCGCGCAAGCCCGAAGATGTCCGCATTTTTACGCAGGAATGGTATACGCGGGTCAAGTCGGCACTCGCCCCCGATGGCATTCTCGCCCTCAACGGTGTTTCCCCGCAAATGACGCCCGAAGCGTTCTGGTGTTTGAATAAAACTCTCAAAGCCACAGGACTCAATACCCTGCCCTATCGGTGCTGTATTCCGTCGTTTCGCGAACAGGGATATGGCGCGTGGGCGTTTTTCATGGCGGCACGGCGACCACTCACGATCAGTATGCTGCGGCGTCTCTATTGTCCCGTCGAAACCCGTCTTGCCGACCTCAATAAACTGTGGCGCGGGGCGCAATTTGCCCGCGAAGAACGGCAAATCGAAGCGCGGGTTCCTGTCCATACGCTGGACAATTCCTGCTATCTGCCCTTTCTCCTCAACGCTGGACTGGACACCGAAAACCAGAATCTGCCCTTTGCGGAAGGGGAACTGTATAGCCTCGAACCGCTGTTTCGCGCCATTCCGATTCTGCATCCTTACCATACCCGCGACATGATTGAGACGCTCGCCTCGCAGGTCGCCGGAACGGTTCGCGCCCTTGATATTACGCGATTATTGGATGCACTTTTGGCGCGGGCATCACGCCTCACCGATTCGATAGTTTCGGAATTGCGCCGCCTGCGTGACTTTTTGCAGAATCGAATTCTGCCGTTCGAGTTTTTCCTGCGGTGGGCGCATCGGCTGTTTGCCCTGCTTGTCGTGTTCATGACGCTCGCCAATATTATCGCCCCCGATACCGCGTTCGCCAAAGGAGCGGCAGGCATTGGACACTCCAGTATGTCACGCGGCTATTCGTCGAGTTACCGCACTTCGGGCGGGAGTTTTGCCGGTTCGCGGGGAACGGGCGGCAGTTTCGGGGCGGCACGCACCAACAGCGGCAGCAGTTTCGGCAGAGCGAGTATGCCGCGCACCTCGTCCATTCGCAGTACAGGATTCCGGCGAACGGCTTCCACGCGGGGCGGCGGTTCGGTTGATATTTATGGCAATGTCTATCCCGTGCGCGTCTACAGTTATTACGGCGGTTATTATGCGGGTGGCTACGGCTATGGCTCTCCTTATTATGCAGGAGGCGGGGGCGCGAACCGTCCTGCCAACCAACCACCGCCACAGCCGCAGAAAGCCGCGTTTGTCGCCGACGAGGATATGCTTGTCATGGAAAACGGCGATGTGATTGTCACCTTGTCCGACAACGCTTATTTGTTGGTCAACGAGGGCAAAGTCGCGTTTTTCCATCAGAAGCAGCCCGCTCCGTTGTTGCCGCTCGCTCCCGACGCCAACCTGTTCCAAGCGATACGTGAGCAGCTTCAAGAACAGAAGGCGATGGCAGAAAACGAGATTAGGTTGCGCGAAGAGTGGCTGGATTGGGTCAGTTGGACGAGTGCGCTATTCCCGACAATTCGAGCGGACAAAGCCGAAGTTGCCGGTCTGCGTGATTTGTTGAAACGTCTGGATACCGCCTTGCAACGGATCGGCACACCCAAAGAAGATACTGCTCCCAAGATCATTTCCGAAGGAGCCGTCGAACTCTTTGCCGGAGCCTTTCTGATGCCGGATCGCACCGTGAAGTTCCGGCGTCCCGACGGTGGCTGGACGGTGACTAACAGCGAAAAACTTTGGGCAGAAGAGACTCCGAGAAAGACAGTAGACGCTCCGCCGGAATTAAAAGACGCCCTCAAAAGCATTATTGTCAAACTCGACAAAGAGCTGACCGCCGACCTCACTGCCGATGAGGATTATCTTCGCAATCTGTACAGCGATAGGCAATCGCTCCAACGCGATCTTGCCGAATATACCAGTCTTGTGGGCAGATACGGCTACGATGAAACCGTGGATTATGGAACCGATGAGATTTCCGGCAGTGAAGCGATTCGCCGCACCAACGACGACATCGCCCTGACCGAAAAAGAATATACCGAGACACTCAAAAACCGCATCAAAACCGGCATTGACCTGACAACAATGAAACATACGTGGCTCGGTCAGCCCGGCTATCAGGCTCCGCCGGTTCCCTACTACTTGCTGACGAACCCTGTGCAGGGTTCCGGCACGCCCGCCTATCTGACGCCATGACGGGGGTTTAAAACCCCCGTCTACCTCACCCTCAACCCCTCTCCTGAGAGGAGAGGGGAGTCCTTACTATTGCATTGTGCGTCTGAAAGACGCTTGTACTTTCTTGCCGGGTACTTTCAGTACCCGGTCAGATGCAACCTAAATTTTATGCGAACCTCTCTTTATCGTATCGCGGAAATCGGCGCGGAATGGGACGCCGCTTGGGACACATTGGCAGGGCAGGTTCCCGAATCCGGCTTCATGCAGTCGTCGGCGTGGGCAGAATTCAAGCGAGTCGAAGGCTATCGAACTCGCCGCTTCGGGCTGTTCGAGAATGACGAACTGCGGGGCGGCGGCACTCTGCTTTGGTATCCCGGCAACGGCGAAATCGGCTATGTTTATTGTCCAGAGGGGGCAGTTCTGCCTTGGGAGGACACAGTTCGCACGCGGGAAGGACTACGTTTGCTTTTGGACGCCGTGCAGGAGATCGCGCCCGCAGAAAGCGTCGTGGGCTTGCGAATCGAGCCGCATCTACCTCCGCCGCGCCCGTCTGTGCTACGGAACTGGTCACGCGCTCCGGTAGATTTGACGCCGATCCAAACCGTCATGGTCGATCTCACTCTGAGCGAACCCGAACGCTTGGCACGAATGCACCCGAAAGCCCGTTATAATCTGCGAGTGGCAGAGCGGCATGGCGTCGTTGTGCGCGAATCGCGTGCCATGAGCGACTTGGCGACGTTCTATACTTTGTTCGAGGAGACGGCACGCCGCAACGAGTTTTTCGCCGAACCCTATGGCTTTTTCCTCAATCTGGGAACCGTTTTGTTTCCCTGCGAACAGGCATCTTTGTTTATCGCGGAGTGGAACGGCGAACCGCTTGCCGCGATATTGGTGATTTGCTTTGGGCGACGGGCGACTTATTTGTATGGCGGTTCGTCTCCAAACAATCGCCATGTCATGCCGAATTATGCCCTGCACGATACGGCAATTCGAGCGGCGCAGGAACGCGGCTGTCTCGAATATGACTTTTACGGCTACGATCCGTTCGGGCTGACCGATCACCTGTACGCCGGAATTTCACGCTTCAAGCGACAATGGGGCGGCAATCGAGTGGACAGCATGGGAGCGCATGACTGCATTTTTTATGACCGACTGGCGGATCATCTTGTCGCCAAACTTTCCGAGCGCGACACACTCATTACACAAGGGGCATAGGTACTATGAAAAACGGATTGACAGCACTCACAGGCGCGTTGACGCTTCTCATCGGAGCAAAAGCGGCACAGGCACAAACCACAGCAGTCGGCAGAACCATCGTCGAAGACTTATCGCGCACCGGCATCTGGATGCTGATCGCAGTGGTTCTGTTCGTCATCGCTTACAAAATCGCCGACATCATGACGCCCGGCGACCTCAAAACGCAGCTTGCAGAAGGCAATACCGCACTGGCGATTTTTGCCGGCTCGATCATCATCGGCTTTGCCCTGATTATCGCCCAACTGGTAGGGTAAGACTTCTTTGCTATAACCGAAACTTCCGATTCGAAAATACAGCCGATACCGCCTGAAGCTCGCCGATTGGTCGCTCCAAGATTTCGATGCAAGCCCGCTCCTAAATCAGTGGAGTTTCAACGATTCGTATTGGTGCAATTTTTTAGGCGATTTGGTGGAGCATTCCAATACGCTCGATCCTGAGACGCCCTGCGGCATTGTCGGCGGTCAGGCTCCCAATGCGTTCGGGGGATTCGATTATGCCAAACTGACGCGCAAGGTTCAATTCATTAGACCTCTTGCA
>CAZPZP010000309.1:0-5493 GCA_964591025.1 uncultured Chthonomonadaceae bacterium | reverse complement strand
CTGCGTGAAACTCTTCGGCGCGGCGCAAGGAACCAAAAACAGCGTGTCAACTCAGCATGAATTAAAAGTGTTTGCCGGACCCGGAAACCCTGAACTCGCGCAATCCGTCGCGGATTGGCTCAGTGTTCCGGTGGGGCAGATGTATTATAAACAGTTCGCCGACGGCGAAAATTATGTCCGGTTCGATGAGAGCGTGCGCGGAACCGACGCCTATATCATTCAGCCAACCTGCCCGCCCGTGGACACCAATCTCGTGATTCTGCTCGAAGCGATTGATGCCCTGCGGCGTGCGTCGGCTTGGCGTATCACACCCGTAATTTCGTATTACGGCTATGCGCGGCAGGAGAAAAAGGACGCTCCCCGCGAACCCATCACCGCCAAACTGATTGCCGATATTCTCACCGTGGCGGGCGCGAACCGTGTCATGTGTCTCGATCTGCACGCCGACGCCATTCAGGGCTTTTTTAATATCCCCGTTGATCACCTCACCGCGATCTATCTCTTTTCCGATTATTACGCAGAGAAAATGAAGGATCGGATGGGTGAGATTGTCGTCGTTTCGCCGGACGAAGGGCGCGTCAAAAAAGTCCGCAAGATCGTCAGCACGCTCAAGGCTCCGCTGGCAGTCGGGTATAAGCACCATCCCGATCACATGGTTTCCGAAGTGACGCACCTTGCCGGCGATGTGCGCGGCAAAACTCCCATCATTATCGAGGATATGATTACGACAGGCGGCAGTATCATTCAAGCCGTGGACGCCCTGCTTGCACATGGTTGCAATCCTGAAATCCATATCGCCGCGACGCATGGTATTTTGGCAGGAAACGCCGTCGAACGCCTTACGTCGCGCCCCGAAATCGCCGAGATTGTGATCACCGACTCTGTGCCGCTTCCGCCCGGAAGACACCATCCCAAGATCAAAGTGCTTTCGGTAGCCTCACTATTTGGCGAGGCGATCCACCGTGCCAACAACAATCTGTCCATCACGTCACTGTTCGACTGACTTTTACCTCTTACATGAACCTGCGCCTGACACATTCCTCAAAGCAAAATTCTCCCCTCTCCTTGCAGGAGAGGGGTTGGGGGTGAGGTAATGCGCTTCCAAAATCCCCAATTCGCGCCGTTTCTGCTGAGCGTTCTCCTTCCGATTTTGCTTCATTTGCGGAGCAAACGGGTGCAGCGAACCGTCACGTTGCCGACGTTTCGGTTTGTGCAACAAGCCGTCGCCGAGCAATCCAAACTGCGGCGCGTGCGGGAGAAATGGCTACTGGCGTTGCGGATCGGCATTGTTGCGGCACTCGTCGGCATATTCCTCAAGCCTGTTCTGACCGCACCGCTGGCACGCACCAACGGAGCAAAGCGTGTCGTGATCGCCATCATAGACAACTCGCTCTCGATGCAGGCGACACTCGGCGGAATTTCGGGCTATGCACGCGCCAAGGGACAGTGCGAAAACCTGCTGGACAGCCTCGACCCTCAAGACCGCGCCAATCTCATCTTCGCGCATTCGGTTCCGCAGTCTGTTCTGTCGCGCCCCAACAACGACACACTGTCACTGCGTCAAGCACTCGATAAAACTTCTGTGACGCTGGAACGCGGCGAAATGGCGGCGGCAGTGCGGCTGGCAAAAGAGCAGATCGAAACTGTACGGAGCGGTCAGAAAGAGATATGGCTGTTCTCCGATTTTCAGCGCACCAATTGGGCAAGCATCAATGCGGGCGATTTTCTGAAAGACTCGCGCATTGTTGCAGTCAATATTCAGAACGGGCAAGTCGGCAACAGTGCTGTGACCGAATTGCGCCTCAATCCGATCACGCCCCGCGCCGGCGAACCCGCCGAAGTGATTGCGACAATCTGGAACGCCTCCGACCTGCCGCGCACATTTTCCGTGACGCTGCGCTGTCCTGAACTCTCGCTCGAACGCGCCGCAAACTCCCCCGCCATCGCCCCACATTCATCCGGCACAGTGACGTTTGCCCTGACGTTTCCGCAAACGCGCCTGTATCGCCTCACCGCCGAAATTCCTGCCGACGCGCTGAATGCCGACAACACTCGTTTTCTTGTCGCCGACTTGCGCCAAAGTCTGACAGTGGTATTGCTGACCGATGCGGCGAAAAACTCCCGAAGGGCAGCGTATTTTGTGGCGCGTGCGCTCAATCCTAATCCGAACGCGCCGGGCGGCGTGCGCGTTATTGTCAAAAACGCCGACACCCTCTCCGATACCGATCTGCAAACCTGTGACGCCCTCGTTCTCGCTGATTTGCAGACGCTTCCGGCGGATCGGATTGCCCTGCTGACGCGCTACATCGTCAACGGCGGTAATCTCATCGGCTTTCTAACCAACGAAGCGAGTGTCGGGCAATATACTGCTCTCAATAGAGCCTTAGAACGGGGCGAGCGTTTGCCGTTTGTGCCGGTGCAACGTCTCGATGTCGGCGACAGAGCGATGAGTTTTTCGGAGGCACGATACCGCAGTCCTTTGCTCCAACTATTTCGTGATGCCTCGATTGCCGACTTGGGCAAAGCAAAATTCCGGCGGTTTTTCCTCACCGATAACCCCGACGAGAAAACCGAAATTCTGATCAAATACGAAGATGGAACGGCGGCAGCGGCGCGGCGCGTGGTAGGAGCAGGGAATGTTCTGCTGTGTAATTTTTCGCCCGCAACCGCAGACAGTGACTTTGCCAAAATGCCGGAATTTCCCTTGCTTGTCCACGAATTTCTGAATGGGCTGACGGGCGAAAATCGGGAACGGCGCGACTTTGCGCCCGGCGGCACTGCCTCGGCGACTCTTGCGGCAAGTAAACTCAAAAACGGGCAAGTGCGGGCAATAACTCCAAGCGGAAAAGACGCGGCAGTTACGGTGGATCGGGCGGGAGGAGTGCTGATAGACCGCGCCGATGAAATTGGCTTCTACACGATCAGGGTCGAAAACAAAGAGGAGGCGGTCATGGCGGTCAATGCATCCGCTGACGAGAGCGATCTGCGCCCCACTGAAACGCGCCAATGGCAAAGCAGTCAACCTCAAAGCGCGAAAATCACGACGGCACGCGCCAACGAAACACCGGACGACCTCCAGCAAGAACGCCCGCTCTGGCATTTGCTGTTGCTCGCCGCGTTTGGATTACTGCTTTGCGAACAGGCGGTTTTCACGCCGCGCCGGAAATAGGTACAATACTCGTATGGAAAATTCGACTCCGTTTGTCAGTCGCCAGCGCATCTATTTCGATATGCTGGACTCGCTCGGCGTGATGCACAATTCGCGTTATCTGCTGTTGTTCGAGAGGGCGCGGTTCGATCTCTGGCACGCAAACGGGCTTGCTATCGGCACAGAGGGTTTGGATTTCCCCTACTATGTCGTTCGCAATGAAGTCAATTACCGCGCCCCGATTACGCGGCTTCAAGAGGTAACCGTCGAAGTGATCGTCGAGCATCTCGGCACAACCAGCGTGATCTTGGCGCATCAGGTTTGCGATGATCAGGGCGTTTGTGTTGCGGACGGCAAAACGGTGTTAGTGCGCGTCGATCCCGAAACGCAACGTCCTGTCGCATGGTCGGAAGGGTTTCGGGCGTTGCTGTCTCGCTATCACGCTGGCTAAAATGTGCCGAAAAGCCGGTCTCCGAAGTCGCCCAATCCCGGCATGATATATTTTTTAGAATTGAGTTCGCGATCCAATGCCGCCGTAACGATTTGGAGTTGGGGGAAATTTGCGTGAAGGTGCGCGACGCCTTCGGGAGCGGCGACAATGCAGAGTAAAATCACCTGTTCCGCGCCCTCCCTATAAAGCCGCTCCACAGCCCACGCCGCCGAGCCGCCTGTTGCCAGCATCGGATCGAGCAATAGCACTGTTTTACCCTTGAGCGTCGGAAGTTTGCAGTAATAGGAAGTCGCCACCGCCGTTGTCTCGTCTCGCTCCAAGCCGACATACCCGATAGCGCAATCCGGCAAAATCTGAATAACAGGTTCGAGCATTCCGAGTCCTGCCCGCAATATCGGAACCACGGCGAGCGAGTCGGCAAGGCGCGTTCCGGGCGTCTCTTCGAGCGGCGTCTTGATGGTAATGGTCTCTATTGGCAGGGCGCGGGTCGCCTCCACCGCCAATATCTGCGTCAGGGCGCGAGTGATGGGACGAAACGCTTCGGGCTGCGTCGTCTCATCTCGCAAACGGGTCAACAGGTGCGCTCCCAGCGCGTGATCCAAAACAGTCAGCGGCATTTTCTCTCCTTGATGGGTCATTGGGTCGGTAGGTCGTTGGGTAAATTGGGGTATAGGAACGTACCCGGCTAAAAAAACACTTCTATCGGTTGAGAGTGGTTTGCTCTTGACCGGGTACAAGAACGTACCCGGCTAAAAAACAGACGTCCTGCGGACGGAAATCCCCCCTTGTGAGAATATCGCCTCATAGAGCAATACCTTCGCCAAAATTTGGAATGACGTTTTTTGAGCAGTTCTGCGTCCACATTTAGTAGGCAATAACCGCCAATCCTACTAAATGTGGTACTCAGTCGAGGCTTTTCGCGCCTCAAAAGGCTCGTTTTCGATTTTGGCGAAGGTATTGATAGAGAAATCTTTATAGCCGCAGATCGTTTCAAGAGAGAGCGATAACCTTATGGTGTGCGTCCGTAGGACGACTGTACTTTAGGCGGGTACGTTCTTGTACCCGAACAACAGAACATTTACGCAAATAGCGGACGTGTTTTTCAGACGGGTACGTTCGTGTACCCGAACCCAATGACCTAACGACCCAATCACCTAATCACCCTCGTTTTGTTTGAGTAGTTCGGCGCGTTCAGGGGCGGGGGCTTCCATCGGGACGCCGTAAGTGGTCATCAGGGCGGCGATGGCAGCCATAATTTTGGCGGCAATCTCTTCGCGGCTTGCCGATTTGTCGAAGTGCAGCGGCTCACCGAAAACCACTTTGATCGGCACACGGCGCAGTTTTTTGGCTCCACGCGGCAGTACTTCGTATGCCCCCATAAATGCCGCAGGAACCACTGGCACGCCGGTTTTTTGTATCATGAGAGCGATACCGGGCTGTGCGGGATTGAGTTTGCCGTCGTAAGTGCGCGTGCCTTCGGGGAAAATGCCGACAACCTGCCCGTCCGTGAGCAGTTCCAAAACGCGGCGCAGCAGCGCACGATCAGCGGTTCCGCGCCTAACCGGAATCGAGTCGAAACTGTCCATGAGAAACGTCGCGAAGACGCCCTTCCAGAGTTCGGCTTTTGCCACGCCCCACATTCGGCGCGTGCCATAGATCGCCGACCAGCCAAGCGGCGGATCGATATAACTGGAATGGTTCGCGGCGATCAAAACGCCTCCCGTGCGCGGAATGTTTTCGCGCCCGATGACCTGCCAGCGATTATACAGCCGAAAAAATGCCTTGAGGACAAAGGCTAAAATCGGCTGAAAAAGTCGGTGAGCGAGGGTATATGGACGATGAACGTCAACCTCCGAGATTGCTTTTTGCTTGCTCACCATACACGTTTTACACC
>CAZPZP010000308.1:0-5511 GCA_964591025.1 uncultured Chthonomonadaceae bacterium | reverse complement strand
CTGTTTTTGAGTCGGGTACGTTCTTGTACCCGACTTACGCAAGAGGTCTAATGACTCACTTCGATTGGTGGGAACAGGAACGAATCGCACTTGCCGAGAGTTACCGCTGTGTCACGGGGATCGATGAAGCGGGGCGCGGACCGTTGGCGGGGGCGGTGGTTGCGGCGTGTGTTGTGCTGCCGTTCGAGCGGGTTCCCGAAGGCGTTCAGGATTCCAAGACGTTGACGGCGAATCAGCGCGAACGCCTTTTCGATGAGATTATGGGCATAGCGCGGGGCGTTGGAATTGGAAGGGTAGACTCGGTTCGGATTGACGAAATCAATATCCTGCAAGCCTCCCATGAAGCCATGCGTCTCGCGCTCGCCGACTTGCCCGCAGGTTTGCTCCCCGATATTGCCCTGATAGACGGGCTTCCTGTACGCCCTTTCCCCATCGATCAGGTCGCTCTGGTTAAAGGCGATTCGCGTTCCCCTTCGATAGCCGCCGCCTCGATTATCGCCAAAGTCACTCGTGATCGCCTGATGATTGACTTGGACTTACTCTATCCCCAATATGATTTTGCCTCGAACAAGGGATATGGTTCGCCGTCCCATCTCAAAGCCCTCGAAGTTCACGGCATTTGCCCCATCCATCGCCGCAGTTACAAGCCCGTTCAAGCCGCTCTCCATCGAAAGCAGTCGGAATAAAGATGCCGGAAACGCCCCATAACAAGCAGATCGGCGCACAGGGCGAACAGACCGCCGCGCACTATTTGGAGCGTTTGGGCTGGCACATTCTGGCGCGAAATTTCCGGTGTCACTTCGGGGAGATGGATATTATCGCGGAAGAACACACACAAGACGGCACAGTTTTGGCGTTTGTCGAGGTCAAAACGCGGCGGGGTTCCACGCATGGAACGCCGCAAGAAGCGGTCAATCAACGCAAGCAAGAGAAACTTTTTCTGATCGCTCAAGCCTATTTAGCAGAGCGAAACGCAGGGGGCGAAGAACCCGCGTGCCGCTTCGATATCGTCGAAGTTTTCTTGCAGCCAGACGGTTTGGCAAGCGTTGTTCTGCATCGTGCCGCATTCACGGGCAGCGAATAACATTTTCCTGCCTCGGTTTGCCTTCCCTCTTTTGCCCTTCTTTCCTCAACGCAGAGTTGCCGGTTTCTCCTCGAATTTGCACAAGTCTTCTTTTCTGGCATATCAATTGCATCATCCGCACTGAAACTTTATCTTTTTCTCCTATTTTTGAGAGCCGCCTTTTGTGCTGAGGACGCCCACTGCGAAACACAACCACTACCACTTTTGGGAATTTGGAACACTTCTCTTTGCCTTCGTGATACTCAATATTTTGGGGGCGAAATTCCAAAAGCAGATTTCTTATAATGAAGGTAAAGGTTGGGAAGGTGTCGCCTGTTATCAACTGGCACAGGAGTTTATCGAAGGCAAACCACTCTTTGCCGAAGCTCCGATGGTCTACTGTATCGGGACACCGTTTTTGGTATCGAAAGTCGCGCCGAACGATATTTTTCTGGGTTATAAAGTTGGCTGTGGTTTTGTCCGGCGCATACTGACCCGTGGCTTTGGGTATTTTTGCTGTCCGGCTTGATTGCCATACATCATTATCGTCAAGGACAATTTCTACAGGTTCGTTGCGTTCTCTTGCAATGATTTGCAGTCAGTTTTCTTGTTCCGGTGTCAATGTCAGTGCCATACTCTTTCCTTTCTCCGGTTATTGTCTACCTTCACGTTTGAGAACAATTGTACCAGAATCGGCTTTGAGCATCAGCCAGAGTTCATTCCCTTGTATCTTGAAGGAATCCACTTGGGACAACGCTTTGCGAAAGGCGTATTCGACAGTGGGATTCGCGGCGGCGCGAGTCGAGGCGGTTATGCCGAACTGAACATTGATTCCCGCCACCGTGTAACTGCCCATGATGCGATTAACATTCGTGCGCCCTGTGATGCGTCCGTCGGGGGAAAATTGGAGGGTATAATCCCCGCGCTTTTCCGGCACGATCACCTTATCGTCGCTATAAGTGATTTTGTCCAGCCGCCACGTATCCCGGACAAGCGGCCATACAAAGCGATAATCTCGCTCCAATACCTGAAAGCCAATGCCGCGCCCCTGCTCATCGTTCAGCACAAGCCGCGCCGTTCCTGTCATCGGATTTTTGGGGAGAACCAGCGTCATCGGACGGGGTGCGCCTTCCAGTGAGAAGACGCGCCACACAGCGGAAACGTCCGCGCCGATGTCTGTTTTCTCTACCAACCTCGCCTCTTTGGCAAGCGGCATCCTCATTGTCATGATGGTCGGTATCCCCAAAGCATTGAGAACCACGAGATTGGAGTCCATTGTGATCTGTACCGTTCCCGATGAGACTGAGCCAGTCAGCCCGATAAAGGCAAGCCTATCCAGTTTGCCGCCGAGAAATCCCGTTTTGTGGGAAAGCAGATCGAAAGTCGCCGCGCCCTTCGTACCGGAACCGGAACGTTTGGCTTCCAGAAGAATCACCTGCGAGATGCGATCTTTTTCGAGAAGGAGCAAACGTGCCGCCGCCGTCGGGTCGTCGGAAAGCGCAAGCCGCCACTTAACGTTTTCAAAGATTCCCTGTGTATCTCCGGCGGGATTGATCTCGAAAAGGCGCATCCGATACGCGGGTTTGGCTTTGCCTTGCGCCTCCTTCAAGTCACGGATTAAAACTGCCGTATCCTTGGGCAAATCGTTAGGAAACACCGTCAACGCCTCGCGGAGATGCACAGGAACGAGTCGGATGTTCAGCACCTGATCCGCCATCAGGGTGGAAACCCAGTTCGGCGAGTAGCCGTTCCACTGTCCGCGATTGGGATCAATATGCAGTTCGCCCGTGTTGCCTCGGTTCACGGTGATCTGAATGCGCTGCCAGCGTTCGGGCGCGAACACGCCGAGCAGACCGGAGTCAAATTGCCTTGCCGTGTCCTGCGCTTCCGCCGCCAAAACCGTCATACAGAGTGTTCCTGCCGTAAGCAGAACTGCCCATACTCCTGTGTGTCCGTTCATCTCGCTTCTCCTTCCTATAAACTGCGTTTACACTTCGATCATTTCCGCCTCAAGGTGGGCGATGTTGTGTTCGCCGCGCCCGTTGGAGTGTGCTTTACCGTTGCCGTTGACAACCGCGAGATCGGGTTCAGGAGTTTCGGCAGGGAATGGTTTCGTGCTGCGTTTGATGGCGGCGGCGATCAGTCCCTGAAATAATGGGTGCGCCCGGTTAGGACGCGAACCAAATTCCGGGTGAAACTGCGTCGCGATGAAGTAGGGATGATCGGGAATCTCGATGATCTCCACCAACCGATAATCCGGCGACAACCCCGAACAGATCAGCCCATGTTTCGCCAGTTGCTCGCGATATTCGTTGTTGAGTTCGTAGCGATGGCGATGGCGTTCTTCAACGGTAGTAGAGCCATACAGTTTTTCTGCTAAGGAACCCGCGATGAGTTGGCAGCGATACGCGCCGAGCCGCATGGTCGCGCCCTTTTCGACGATCTCTTTTTGCTCCGGCAGAATGTGAATCAGCGGGTGCGGCGTCTCCGGCATGACCTCCTCGGTATGCGCCTGCTCCAAGCCCGCCGCGTTGCGCCCGAACTCAATGACCGCCATCTGCATTCCATAGCAGACACCGAGAAACGGAACGCCGTTGGTGCGGGCATAGTTCGCCGCTTGAATTTTGCCCTCGACGCCCCGCGCTCCAAAGCCGGGAGCCACAAGGATCGCGTCCATTGTGCCGAGCGTTTCGGCGATGGGCTTTTTCTCCATATCTTCGCTGTCGATCCAATGCAGATTGACGCGGGCGTTTTCGGCAATGCCGCCGTGCTTGAGCGATTCGCCGATGGAGAGATATGAGTCGCCGTTGTTCACATATTTGCCAATCACCGCGACATCAACCTCATATTTCGGGTGCTTAATGCGTTCGACAATGGCGTTCCATTCGGATAAATTCGGCGCGGTTTCGGGCAAATGGAGACGCTTGACGACAAAATCCGCGAGTCCGCACCGTTCGAAATGGAGCGGAACCTCATAAATCGTCTCGACATCTTGCGCGTCAATAATGGCTTCGGGTTCGACATCGCAGAACAGCGAGATTTTATTCTTCACGTCCTGCGGCAATGGGTAAGGCGTGCGGCAGATCAGCACGTCGGGCTGAATACCGAGTTCGCGCAGTTTGATAACGCTGTGCTGAGTCGGCTTGGTCTTGATCTCGCCCCAAGGTCCGACTTTCGGGATCAGCGTGACGTGGATATACATCACATTTTCCGCCCCGACATCTTTCTTGAACTGCCGAATCGCTTCCAAAAACGGCAAGCCTTCAATATCGCCGACGGTTCCGCCGACTTCCGCAATCACGACATCGTTGTCGGGGTCTCCGTCTTCGCCCTTCGCGGCGTCTTTGATGCGGTCTTTGATCTCGTTGGTGATATGCGGAATCATCTGCACGGTTCCGCCGAGATAGTCGCCGCGCCGCTCTTTGGCGATAACCGTTTGATAGACGCTGCCCGTCGTGACGCTGGCTTTGCGGGTTAAGTTGATGTCTACGAACCGCTCATAATGCCCTAAATCGAGGTCGGTTTCCGCGCCGTCTTCGGTGACGAACACTTCGCCGTGCTGGAACGGGTTCATCGTTCCGGCGTCTACGTTGATATAGGGGTCTAACTTCTGCATGGTGACCCGGAAGCCGCGATTTCTCAACAGGCGTCCGAGGCTCGCCGTCGTGATTCCCTTGCCGATACTGCTGACAACGCCCCCGGTTACGAAAATAAATTTAGTCATTGCGCCTCTTCCTCTCTGACAAACACAAAACGGGCAGTGTGGGGAACTTGTCCACACTGCCCGGTCTCTATTATACCCGCAATTCCTGCTCGCGCTCTCTGCGCGTTTCAACTCGCGCCCAAATTCTCCGCCAAATTCAACTCCATACCCGGAAACAGTTCGGGGCGGAAGACTTGCCCGCGCTCCGTCGTACTGTGCAGAGTATAACCCGTCGCTGTCCAGCGATATTCCTCAATCGTGAGCGTCGCCTGATCCACAATCCAGTACCACTGCACCCCGTTAGCGTGATAGACATGGAACTTTCGCACTCTGTCCCGATTGGCGTCTTGGCTCGTTATCTCCGCGACCATATCCGGCGCACCGTGTATCTTCTCATCCGACTCCCACAGCATCGCACGGTTCGGACTGCTGAGGAAACCGAAGTCCGGCAGATAGACCTTTCCATCCGGCAGATACACATCAACACACTCGAAATACTCGCCGGAACGGTGCTTGCGAAGGTACAGACCAATCTCAATGGTAAACTCTACCAGAATCTTCTGGTGCGTAAATTTCGGGGAAGCCAATTCGATGATTTCTCCTTCGTCAAACTCGTAATACGGCGGTCCGACAGGAATTTGCTCGAACTCGGCAAGCGTAGAGCGGCGTTTCTCCAACAGCGGCGCAACAGTCATCACATTGTCTCCTCTCTCTTAACAATCGACTCCGTCTCCATTATAACACA
>CAZPZP010000307.1:0-5524 GCA_964591025.1 uncultured Chthonomonadaceae bacterium | reverse complement strand
CTGTGACGATGATTCGCAAACGGCTGCGATTTCCAGCCTCCTTGGAACGGGAAAAATTTGCCGCGATTCTCAAATCTCTCTCGGAACAGACAGGTATGACTGTTGTCAGCGATGATTATCTTCGCAGCAACAAGACGCCGTTTTCATGGCTTCTGACAGACAAAAAAGAGTACACGCTGGAAGAGGCATTGACGCAGATAGGTCGTGCGTTTGGACATCGGTTCCTTTATCGGCAAGGTGTTCTGATTGCACGAACAGCAACACCGGGACTGGATATACGCTCGGAGCCTCCTGCCTCTCTGGTGGCATATCTACGCGAGAAAACCAAGCGGAAACAGGGGTGGCGTCTATCAGATATTTTGATGTTCGGCAGACTCAAGCCGATTCAACTGCGGACGTTGACCCTTCGTTTACCGGAGGGGATTATGCCGCTGCCCTCATTGGATCGGATCGCGTTGCCTCTCCGTCTCTATATGTTGTTGTCGCCTGAGCAGAAGCGGTCTGCTGAGAAAAAGGGAGTTGCAGAAACGGAAATGAGAGGTGAGGCGCGTGAGATATTTCGGCGTTTGAGCGGGGTAGGTTTGCCCGCTTCCAAAGCGCAAATTCAGCAGGTGAACGATTCAGGTTTCTTTGTACGTTTGCCAAACCAAGACACAAAATCACTGACATTTTTTGTTGCTCCTCCAAACGGAACAGTTACGCGATACTCAATGTCGGTGATGCCCTGACTTTCTCTTTCTCTCCTTCTCGTAGAACTTATGAGGTCGCTCCTGAAAATCCGCGTTGCAAAGAGTTTTAGGAACAATGATTTTGTTCGTCCAAAATTTACTGGTGAATAGTTGTCACCTTTGGAGGATTCGCGGTCTCTTAAGGAGAAATGGCAGGGCGAAAGTTGCACCGATTTGTGATTGTACGTGCAATGAGGCTTCAGGAAAAGAAGATGAGGAGATGCGGCAATGTTGGTTATACCGGATGAGCAAGCGCGATTGTGCGACAACAGCATGACGCGGCGCGATTTGATTCGTGTCGGCGGATCGGCGATGTTGGGCTTAAGTCTGCCCGCCATTCTGCAAGCGGAGGCGATGGCGTCGCCGGAAGCAAAGGCAGCAATAGGCAAAAACGGGTTTGGCTCGGCAAAGTCGGTCATTTTGATCTACTTGCAGGGCGGACCAAGCCATATTGACATTTGGGACCCGAAGCCGGACGCGCCCGACAATGTACGCGGCGAGTTCAAGCCGATTCGAACCAATGTGCCGGGCATTTGGCTCTCCGAAACGATGCCGCTTCTCGCGCAGCAGATGGACAAATGCACTCTTATTCGGAATATGTCGTATACACCGAACGGGCTGTTCAACCATACGGCGGCGATGTATCAGATGCTGACGGGCGAACAGGCAGATCGGGTTTCGCCGTCGGGGCAGTTGGAGCCGCCCCATCCGTCCGATTATCCGAATGTCGGCTCCAATGTCGCGAAACTGCGCCCGCCCGATGTGCCGATGCTGCCATTTGTGATGTTGCCGCGCCCGCTTCAAGAGAGCAATATCGTGGGCAAGGGCGGCACAGCAGGATTTTTGGGCAAAGCGTATGATCCCTACTATATGTTTCCTCCGGGCGGCGACGATGATCAGACCAAGATGGATCGGTTGAAATTGGACGATCTGACGCTTCGCGCCGATGTGCCGAAGTCGCGATTGGAGCGGCGGGCGAACCTACGAAAAACGATTGATGAAGGAATGCCGGAGTTGGAGAAGGCAGTCAGCAGTTACGCGCTGGACTCGTATTATGAGAAAGCGTTGGGGCTGATCATGTCGGGGCGAGCGCGTGAAGCGTTCGATTTGACGAAAGAGCCGGACAAGGTGCGAGATCGCTATGGGCGGCATACGTTCGGGCAATCGGCACTGCTGGCGCGGCGGCTGATTCAGGCGGGAACACGCTTTGTGCAGGTGAACTGGCCTTCGGTAGCGAACGGCGATCCGCAGGTGACAGCGTGGGATACGCACGCGGCGAATTTCAAGCCGCTCAAAAATCTGCACTGCCCGAAATTAGACAGTGCTTTGTCGGCGTTATTGGAAGATTTGCATCAGCGCGGAATGCTGAAGGATACGCTGGTGCTGGCAATCGGCGAGTTCGGGCGGTCTCCGCGTCTGGGAGTGAGTACTTCCGGCAACGGCAACGCACCGGACGGACGCGATCACTGGCCTTATTGCTATACGGCGATGATTGCGGGCGCGGGCGTGAAGCCGGGAATGCTGTATGGCAAATCGGACGCGACGGCTTCCTCTCCCGTAGACTTTGGGACGCACCCAACGGACGTTTTGGCGACGGTTTACCACACGCTGGGAATTTCTCCCGATACCATAGTCTACAACCATCTCAATCAGCCGCGTGAACTGGTCAAGGGCAAAGTGGTCACGGGGCTGTTCTGAGCATGATCGATCATGATCGTTTGTTCAAGGAGTTGCTGACGACGTTCTTTGTCGAGTTTCTCGAACTGTTCTATCCGCAGGTGCTTGCCTATCTGGATAGAGACAGCATTGAGTTTCTCGACAAAGAACTTTTTACGGATGTCAGTCAAGGTGAGACGCATCTCGTTGACGTTGTGGTGAAGGCACGTTATCGTGGAAGTACGGCGTGCTTTTTGATTCATGTGGAGAATCAGGCGAAGGCACAAACTTATTTCGGGCGGCGGATGTTTGGGTACTGTGGTCGCCTGATGGACACTTATGATCTCGATGTTTATCCTATCGCGATCTTTTCGTTCGACGAACCGAAACGCCCTGAACCCGATTCCTATCGAATGGAATTTCCCGATCTGACAGTGATCGATTTCCGGTTTCGGGTGATTCAGTTGAATCGCCTTTCATGGCGGGATTTTGTCAACCGTCCCAATCCGGTGGCGAGTGCGCTGATGGCAAAAATGAAGATTGCAAAGGCAGATCGCCCGAAAGTCAAATTGGAGTGCTTGCGGCTGTTGGCGACACTGCAACTCAATCCGGCTAAAATGCGTTTGATTTCCGGTTTTGTGGACACGTATCTGAGTTTAAATCGTAGAGAGCAACAGGTCTTCGAGCAGGAGTTGGAGACGTTACCGCAAGAAGAAAGGACTGAGACTTTGGAAATCGTGACGAGTTGGATGCGAGAAGGCATCAAACAAGGACGTAAGGAAGGGCGCAAGGAAGGACGACAGGAGGGGCGCGAGGAAGGACGACAGGAGGGGGTACATAAGGCTGTATTGCTGTTTGTACAGCGGTTAGCAGCAGGGAAAATTGGGACAGTAGATGCTGAGTTGGTCGAACGGTTCGAGAGCTTGACAACGGAACAGTTACAGGATTTGGGCGTGGCACTGTTGCGGTTTGAGAGTCGAAGTGAGGTTATTGCCTATCTCGACGCTCTGCCGAAGTAAAGTATGGATCAAGAGAATTTGGGGCGGCGTGCTTCTCACACTTTGGGAAGCACGCCGTTTTTGTGTTTAGAGTTCGGTTTTATTGGAAGGACTACCGTCCGCGTCAATGTCGTAAACGATGGGGACGCCGTTGGGGATATTGAGTTCGACGATCTCTTGCTCGGAAAGATTATCGAGTTTCATGACGATGGCGCGAAGGCTGTTGCCGTGTGCGGAGATGATGATGTCTTTGCCCGCTTTGAGTTCGGGCAAAATTGTGCCGTAGAAATAGGGCAAGGTGCGGGCTGCGGTGTCTTTGAGGCTTTCGCCGTTTGGAGGGGGAACGTCATAACTGCGCCGCCAGATTTTGACTTGAGCATCGCCGAATTGCTTGGCGGTTTCTGCCTTGTCGAGTCCTTGGAGGTCGCCGTAATGCCGCTCGTTGAGTGCCTGATCTTTGAGGGTTGGCAGGTCGGCAGGAAAGCCTCCCGCTTCGAGGCAGAGGGTCAGGGTGTCGATGGCACGGATGAGGACAGAAGTAAACGCCATATCGAGCGAAATTCCGGCGGCGTTGATTTTGCGTCCGGCGTCGGCGGCTTCCTCACGCCCTGCGTCGGTGAGGGGAATGTCGATCCATCCGGTGAAGCGGTTTTCTAAGTTCCATTGCGATTGTCCATGACGAACAAGAACGAGTTTTGCCATTATATCTCCTAAGTAGGTCGGTGGATCATTGGGTCATTGGACAATGCACGTTCTGCCCTCGCTCCTGTCAGAAGAAATGATGAAGGCTGAAATCGAGTTGCCTAATGACCCAACGCCCCAAGAGTGTCAGCCCAAGTTGCTGAGGGCGACGGTAAAGTCTGCCATGAGCAGGGTTTTGAGCGGATTTTTTTCGGTGCTGTCAGCGATACGGATCAGTGCTTGTAATCCCGCTTCGTTGACGAGGGCGCGAATGTCGGCTCCGGCGTAGCCGTCGGTTTGCTCGGCGAGCGTGTCAATGCTGACGTCGGGCGCAAGTTTGGCACTGCGGGAGCAGAGTCGAAAGAGTTCTTTGCGGGCTTCGAGGTCGGGGCGCGGAACTTCGATTTCTCGCGAAAGTCGCCCGCCGCGCCGCACGGCAGGGTCAAGCATATCGGGGCGGTTGGTGGCTCCAACGATAAAAACGCGATTGTTGACTGTCAGCCCATCCATCTCTTGCAGAAATTGGTTGACGACTTTATCCGAGTGGATCGCGACGCCGCCCTGCCGAACGGGAAGCATCGAGTCAATTTCATCAATGAAAATGATTGAAGGCGGATTGGCACGGGCTTTGGCGAACAGTTCCTTGACGCGCTTTTCGCTTTCGCCGACATACATTTGGTTGACTTCGGCGGGAGTGATCGCATAGAAGTTGCATTTGGCTTCGTTGGCGAGAATGCGGGCGATGGTGGTTTTGCCGGTTCCGGGCGGTCCTTTGAGCAGGATGCCCGTTGGCGGTTGAACGCCCAATTCACGCGCTAAATCCTGCTTTTCAAGCATCAGTTGCATCTGCCGGAGTTCGCGCTTGGTTTTGGGGTTGAGAACGAGGTCGTCCCATGTCAAGCCTTGATTGCTTTCAGATTGGGTGACGGCGACTGCGGCGGCGGTTTGCTCGAACGATTGGGCGAGATCGGTATAGGTGGTATTGGTCGGGTCGAGGTTTGCGGCTTTAAGAGCAGCTGCCTCTGCCTCTTCGCGGCGGTCAAGGGCGTGCATAGCGCGTGCCAGATAGTGGTAGGCGCGGGCGTGCTTAGGATCACGTTCGATGACGGAGTGAAGATAATGAACGGCGTCGCTGACGAGTTGGCGATAAGTTTGGAACTTGCGGCGTCCGTCGCGGGCAGTCTGCTCGAAGCCGAAAACCTGCGCTCCATAGGCAAGAGCAATGTCGGCAAAACTCGGTTTTTCGAGTTCGGCTTCATTCCAGAGGCTCCAGCCGAGTCGGAATCGAGCTTCGGTGCTTTCGGGCGCGATGGCGACTGCCTTGCGGAAGGCTTCAGTGGCGGCTATCCAGCGCAGTTCGCGGGCGCGTTGCATTCCGCGATGGATGGCGTCTTCGACATTGTCAGTGGTGGGTTGTTGGGTCATTGGGTTGTTGGGTCATTGGGTTGTTGGGTCATTGGG
>CAZPZP010000306.1:0-5530 GCA_964591025.1 uncultured Chthonomonadaceae bacterium | reverse complement strand
GCGGCGGCGGAGTCTACCCCGTTCCTTCTCACTGGTCGGCAGTCGCAGAAGTAGGTCTAAACTACCCCCTATTGCAACCTAATCCACTCTCAAACGCCACATTATGTGGCGACTTTTCCGGGCGTGTGGCGGCGTTTGGAGGGGTGGTATAGATGTCATAGGGCGCGGCGTCTCAGTTTCGAGCGTCCCTGTTCCTCTTGCGGCAGTCGCTTCTCTTTGCCTTGTTCCGGTTCCTGCGGCGTCAGTTCAGCATAATCCACAATCTGCTTGGCTTGCAATTCGTTCAAATGCAAATAGATCGCCGTTGTGGATAAATGTGCGTGACCAAGTGCCGCCTGAATGCTTTTCACGTCTGCACCTTTGGCGAGCAATCTTGACGCAAACTGATGGCGTATCGAGTGCGGCAGGATATGAGCGCGTTCCGCCATTCCTGCACACGCTTTGACGGCATCGAACAGGCTTTTCAACCCGCATTCGGAGAGACGACGCGAACGGTCAGCGAGAAATAGATAATCGTGCGGCAGTCCCTTTGTTCGGAACGTCAGCCATTCACGGAGGGCATTCAAGCAGGTTTCGCCAATGTAAACCGTTCGGCTTTTGGAGTTTTTGCCGTTCCTGATGAGCAAGTATTTCTCCGATAGTTGCACATCGCTGACTCGCAAATCAAGCAGTTCTGCCCGGCGTAAGCCTCCGAAAATGAGGGCAGACAAAACGGCGCGAGTGAGGGCAATTTTGCGGGGATTGGGGAGACGTTCGGCAGCTGATAGCAGAGCGCGTACTTCGTCCTCCGTGACAACGGTTCGCCGTGCTGCATCCTTCTTCGGCATCGTGAGTGCCTTTGCCGGATTTGTCTCAAGAATGCCATTCGTCACAAGGAATTCACCCAGACCGATGATCGGATGAAACCTGCCGCGAATCGTGCGGGGTCGGCGTCCCTCGGCGGAAATGCTGTACAAGTAGCGTCTCAGGGTCTGCACATTGAAGGCGTCAAGGGCAGGGGCAGGATAACCATTGGCTTCGAGCCAGCGAAGTAACTGGCGTAGGTTGGAGGCGTACTGAGTAACGGTAGTGGATTTCGCCAGCCGTCGTTCATGCGTGATAAAGTTCACATAGTCTGTGATCGCATCAGAGAGGGTCATGATTCACGTTTCCTTTCGTGTCATTTCCCGGCGACAATTGCGGTCACAGTCCCGACTATAACGGACAAAGAAGCAGGGCATAGTCGATATGACTGTACCCTGCTTCTCAAGCAAAATACTCCCCGTGGTGGACTCGAACCACCAACATTTCGGTTAACAGCCGAACGCTCTGCCATTGAGCTAACGGGGAACAGTACAATGCGCCGAGTTCCTCTCAGCGCGTGGAATATAATAGCACGGCGGGCAATCGTTGTCAAGAAAAATCTTCGCCAAATCCTGACGGCGACACAATGCTCGGCACAAAAACCTACAGTCTTTAGGTCTCTACGCCCTTTTCCTCGCTCTTGATACTTTAGGAACTGTAAAAGTATAACTTCCCGGCTTCATAGGTCAAGATAAGACAGGATTCGGGAAGTTATACTTTTACAGTCACTTAGCCGCGCAATCGGGGAATGGTCACGCCGTCGGGCGCGATAATCGCGTTATCAATCAGCCGCGTTTTGCCGAGGCGAACTGCCAGCAAAACCGCAACGGGTTCCGACAAGGTTTCGACAGGCTGAAGCGTTTCGGGATGGACAAGGGCGATATAGTCTGCGGTTGCTTGCGGTTCCTGCTTCAGAAATGTTTCCAGTTCTGCCTTGACTGCCGCCGCGTCGGTTTGCCCCGACTTGACCAACTCCTCCGCACGGAGAAGCAGACGCGACAAAATTACTGCCGCCCGCCGCTGGCCCACATCGAGAGAGGCGTTCCGGGACGACATCGCCAACCCATCGGCTTCGCGCACCGTCGGAACCATGATGATCCGTGTCGGGATATTCAAATCGCGGACAATCTGTTCGATAACCAGCAGCTGCTGATAATCCTTTTGCCCGAAATATGCCCGCTCCGCCCCAACAATATTGAGCAGTTTGGTGACAACGGTTGCCACGCCGCGAAAATGTCCGGGACGGATCGCGCCTTCCAGAAGGCTTCCGAGTTCCGGCACATCTACCACCGTTTGATAGCCGTTGGGATACATCTCGCTTGCGTCCGGCGTGAAAACCGTATCTACGCCGACGTTTGCGATCATTTGCAAATCTCGATTGAGATCGCGGGGATACGCTGTAAAATCTTCGTTGTGTCCGAATTGCGTGGGATTGACGAAGATGGAGGCGACAACAACGTCGCACTCGCCTTTGGCTTTCCGCATCAATGTCAAATGTCCGTCATGCAACGCGCCCATCGTGGGAACGAAGCCTATCGTTTTGCCTTCTTCGCGCAGACCGCGCAGGGAAACGCGCAACGGGGCAACTTGTGTGAATGTCCGCATTAGTGCAGGCTCTGCTCCTCTGAAGGAAATTCTTTCTCTCGAACTTCGTCCGCATACGTTCTCAGGGCGGCTTCGATGACACTGCCCAAATCGGCGTATTTCTTTGTATGTTTATAAACACGCGGTGCAAGTCCTAAAATATCGTGCCACACTTGAACCTGACCGTCACACCCTGCGCCCGCGCCAATTCCAATCGTCGGAACGGAAACCGACGCCGTAATCTGTTGTGCCAACTCAGCGGGGATTGTTTCAAGAACGATGCCAAACGCTCCTGCCGCTTCCAGTCCGCACGCTTCGCGCAATAGCCGCTCGGCGTCCTCATCATTGCGCCCTTGAACGCGATGCCCGCCGAACGCATGATATGACTGCGGCGTCAGCCCAATATGCCCCATCACGGGAATCGCGCACTCATGCAAGCGTTGCACAATCTCCAAGAAATACGGCGAACCGCCTTCGAGTTTGACCGCTTGCGCTCCGCCTTCTTTGAGGAGACGCACCGAATACCCAACGGCTTGTTCTATGCTCTCCTGATATGTCCCAAACGGCAGGTCGGCAATCAATAACGCTCGCTTGAGTCCATTGCGAACCGCCCGAACATGATGCAGAATCTCATCGAATGTCACCGGAACCGTCGTCTCATAGCCCATAACAACGGGACCTAACGAATCTCCAACCAGAACGGCGTCTATTCCTGCCCGATCCGCCAGTTTCGCGCTCATATAATCATACGCCGTGACAACGGTTATCGGCTGACCGGCGGCTTTGCGGGCGCGAAATATCGGGACGGTCACACGCTTTTCGGAATTTTCAGTCATCGCTCATTCGCCCATCGTCAATGCTAAAATCGTCTTTGGCTTGCCAGAACCGCGAACAGCGCGGCAGAAAGTCGCACGTTGGACAGGAGTCTACTGGTTCCGGTAATATCTCGTGCCAATCGTCACGGCGCATCATTTCGCCGCAGAGTGTGAGAATATCGCGCTCGAACTCCGCCAACGCTTCGCCTTCGAGCATGGCAGACGCGGTTATTCCCGAACGCAAGCAGTAGATCGTCCCAAAAACGTCGTTCTCAGGATACAACTTTTTGAGGATCAACTGATAGACGTTCATGGCGAGACTGCCCGCGACCTCTTCCGGCGTCGTCTCCAAGCGTCCCGACTTATAATCAATGATTTCGAGCGTGCCGTCGGAGTGCTTGTCAATACGATCTACGCGCCCCGACAACTTGAACGCGCCCATATCGCAGGTGATGGTTTTTTCCGTCGCCATTGTCTCGACTTGCGCCGTCATTCGCTCTTGGTGCGCGGTATGATACGCGGTGACTATCTCTTCGCCGCGCTCCTTATGTTCCTGCTCCTGCTCGGTGGTCTCGTATCCCGCACCGACCCAAGAGGTTCCGAGAGCGGTCTGCATCTCCTCGACGCTTTGCGTGCCGCCTTGTCCGTGGAAATCCTGTAAAACGTGATGCAGTGTCGTCCCAAAACTATAATAGGACTTCGACTTAAGATAAAACTTCCCAATTTTGTCTATATAGACATACCGATACTTGAGGGCGCAATCCAGATAGGTGTTCAGTTTAGTCGGGCTGAACGTCGGCTTGCGTTCGGCGGGCGTGCTTGACTTGGAGCGTGCGGCGGGCATCGCAGTTCCTCTCCCAAAAAGAAGTACGACTGATAGGATTATTGTGTCGCTTAATCCACGCAGAAAACAAGTAGACAGCGAAAAAAGAAGGAACCACGGGGAACACAGGGGACACGGGGACAATGCAAAAACGGTGATCCACGAAAGAACACGAAGAAAGAACAAAACAAAAAGAACACAAAAAACAATTCAAGACTACAAAGAAGCAAAGGACACGAATAAGGAGGAAAAGACAGGGGCAAAGAAAACCGCCCCTCTGCCAAAGTTGAGAGAGGGGTTGGGGGTGAGGGAGTTACCACATTTCGTTGATGCCGGTGACACGTAAGGGCGGCATTTTGAGTTCTTCGTTGGTATAGTCGAAGGTGATGTCGTGCTGGCGTGTCAGAGTTACGGGAGGGTATGTCTCTTGAGATGCGTCAGTGTCGGCGGTGAGGGCGGCGTTAAGCGGTGGTTCGCCGGGCATGGCTTGCATTGCGTTGAGTCTGCGCTGGCGTGCTTTTTGGTAGTCTTCATTGTTTTTGAGTTCTTCGACGCTGTCCTCATGGATAAACCAAGGGCGTTTTTGTTTGTCCCACTTTCCGACGAATTGCTCGGAGAGTAATCGTTTCATTCTGCGGTGATGTCGCACAGCGTTGATGCTGATTTGCAGTCGGTCAGCGGCTTCACGTTCGGTGATCCAGCCTTGCGGAACCGTGGGATAGACTTTGAGTTTGTGCTGCATTTTGTAGGCTTCGCGTGCGACGGTTCCCTGCTGCATCGTGGCTTTGACTTTGGCACGAATCTCTTGGCTCCGCTGCCATGCTTCACTTTCTTTGAGGTTTCGCAGATTGATCAGCGAATACCAGTTGCGTCCGCCTCGTCCTTTTTTGCGGGTGAGAAAGACGGGAATTTTGCCCTGCCTAACCCATTTGAGGATGGTGGTTTCGCCGATGCCCATGTATGCAGCGGCTTGTGCGGTTGTCAGAAAGATGCGTTTGAAGAGGGCTTCCTCTTCACGGGGGTTCATACCCACATCCGGCTGCCAGTTTTTGGGGCGTCGCTGGTTGTACCAGCGTTCACGGTCTTTGATAAACCTGAGATAATGGTCGAAATCTTTTTTGAGCAGCCATGTTTTGACGTGATGGTGATAAGTGCGTGTCCAGTTCTCGCGTTTGGCACGCTTGAGCAGGGATTGGGGGAGGACTCCGGCAGTCTCTGCGGCGTCATCAATGAGAATCCATTCGCGCCCGTCGTCGGGCGGCGGAAAGACACGGGGCTTCCGGTTTTCGCGCTTCATGGCTTCATGCTTCCAATCGATCTCACTTGCTATTAGCAACATTATTCTGTCTCCTTTTCGACCACCCCGCTACATCTCATCAGTGCCACAGAGAAGGCTCAAAATCGGTTGAGCCGCTTTTAAGACACCTAAAACCGCAGGACAATCTGCGGGCTGACGCAGGATTTA
>CAZPZP010000305.1:0-5534 GCA_964591025.1 uncultured Chthonomonadaceae bacterium | reverse complement strand
CCCAAATCTCCCTTCGGCGAATCGAAAATCGGGGTTTTGGCAACAGGGCGCAAGAGGCGCGGGTCGCTCAGGTCAGGAGCGGGACGCACCGGCGGCGGAGTCGCTTTGATGCGTTTGAGATTGGCACGCAGCCAATTGGTAAATGCCGTGCGCGTGACACCCACCGTTGCTTTGGAATTCCGCGGCAGAAATTCTCGGCGCAGCATCGAACCGTTTACCGCCCGATACAGTGGCTGCCCTTCATATTCGCGCACCTCCTCGACGCCGTTTGGCAGCGCGACCACTTGCAGCAATCCATGCGTAACACCGACGGCAGGAGTCGCCCCAAAGCCGCGATAATCGGGGCGCAGCATGATCAGATAACGCTGCCCGCTGACGGGATGCTCTAAACCGCCGAGTCCCTGCCCTTCGTTGCCGATGACGCCGCCCCAGAACGGCAATGTGATTTTGCGTCCTGTTTTGACTTCGGCATTGGGAAGAATAGTCTCCTCAATGTCGAAAGCGTAGTCGGTGACCATCCAACGCTTTTCGGGACTGCCCCACCGCGACTGTGCGGCAGTGACGCGCCCGATGAAAATGGCTTCCGCGTGGTATGCCGTCTCTTCGAGAGTCATCGGAATGACCTCAAGAGCCTGCGCTGTCCCGCCGAATGCCAGCAAGAACATCGCCATCCATAGTAAAAGGAAGCGTGTTCTGAAAACGATGCGATCCATGATAACTTTTCTCCTATTGACGAACGATTCCTCCGGGCAGAAGTGCAGAGTCGCGATGACTCTTTCTGCCCAACAACTGAGGAGTAAGGGAAGTTTTTCATTCTAATCTGCGGGATTGGAATGTTACTGCTGAGGACAACACCAAAGAGGAAAATAAGACAGTTCGGTGTCTTTTTCGCAATTCGCGATTGTCGAAGCGAAATCCTGCACGGTGAAAATAGAATTCGGCTCCAATTGCTCAGCACCCCCTATTATAGTGAAAGTGCGGCACGCGAGTAAGTACGGGCGTCATCAACAGAACATGACAAATTTCACGATCACACGACAAATTTCACGGTTGCGACACGCCATCATCGAGCCGCCGCCCACTTCCCCCTATCTTCACGGCAAAAATTGCCAATGGGCGCGTTTCCCTGCTTGCTTTCTGTAAGAATCTCTGTGGGAATTAGCCTTGACAAATCGGGCGCATCCTTCTATAATGGAAGAGAATTCGATAGCCGCACAAAACTGTGTGGTCTACCTCCCATTGCCCATATTCCGTCCGGTTCCAATGGCTGCAACCGGCGCATTATTTCGAGAAGCGTCCCTGTGACGTGCCGCCTCTGCCCCTTTTCTTTTGCCGATTGATGGAAGAACCTTTCGCAGTGTCGCGCCCGCCACTTTGTACGTTTCTCTTTACTTTTCTCTACTTATCGAGGACATAAAACCGTGAGTGACCGAAAATTACGCCTTGTCATTGCAGACGACGAACCGATTATCCGCCTTGATCTGAAAAAAATGCTCGAAGATTGCGGCTACGATGTGGTCGGGGAAGCCGGCGACGGCGCACGCGCTGTCGAAACCGCACGCAACCTCAAGCCCGATGTCGTGATACTCGATATCAAGATGCCAGAGATGGATGGGATCGACGCCGCCAAAATTATCACAGAGGAGAAAATTGCCCCTGTTCTCCTCCTGACCGCTTATAGTCAAATTGATTTGGTGGCGCGGGCAAAAGAGGCTGGCGTCTATTCCTATCTCGTCAAGCCGTTCAAAGAGGCAGACTTGATGCCGCAGATCGAAGTGGCTGTCGCCCGCTGGGAAGCGTTTCTGCAAATCGAGAAAACTGCCACTGACCTTGAGGATAAACTGGAGACCCGCAAAGCCGTTGACCGCGCCAAAGGGATTCTGATGGATCAGTATGGATTGAAAGAACAAGAGGCATTTCGGCGTATTCAAGTCCAGAGCATGAACACGCGCAAGTCTATGCGGGAAATCGCCGAAGCCATCATCATCGCACACAATGTTTAGGGAACGGATGACAGGGAACCACGGAGACACGGAGGACACGGAGAAAAATTCAATTCTGATCCACGAAACACACGAAACACACGAAAACAAAAAGAACACGAAAACAAGACAAAAATCAAAACAGAGATTGTTGAATTGTCCTGTTCCCTGTCATCTGTTCCCTCTGAGGTATCTCTATGCGTAGCCGTTCTGTCCGTCTCCGAACTCCGTGGCGCACTCGTCGCCTTTTGTCTGTACTGCGCCACGCAGATAACCCCGATGTGGCGTTGCTTGAGGAAGAATTAGAGGTACGTGACCGCCAGATTCGCGACATTTCCAATCTCATGGACAAAATGCAGATGGAGTTGGAGGAGAAGCGAGCGGAGGCGGAGGCGTTGCGGCGCGTGGGAGAGGCGATGGGATCGGCGTTCGATTCGGAGGCGATGCTAGAGGTGACGGCGGACATTGCGATTCAGATTACGGGGACGGATTCCTGCCAAATCTATCTGTTTGATCCGCATAAGGAGGAGTTGGTTTTGCGGGCGGCGGATGAAAGCGCGTCTTCGATGATCGGGAAGATTCGCTTGAAATTGGGCGAGGGGATTACGGGGTGGGTGGCGCAGCATCGGAAGCCCGTGGCGGTGAGCAATGAGGCGTGGAAGGATCACCGCTTCAAGTTTTACCCGGAGATGCAGGAGGGCGAATTCGATTCGATGCTGTCGGTTCCGCTGGTGACGCGGGGCGATATTTTGGGCGTGATCAATGTGCGAACGCACCGCCCGCATGAGTACACGAAGAATCAAATCCGACTGCTGGCGGGGATTGCCAGTCAGGTGGCGGGGTCTATCGAGCGGTCTCGGCGGTTCCGTCAGTTGGAGAAGCACGCGGGGCAGCTCCATACGCTCTCGGAAGTCAGTCAGGCGATTGCGTCGAATCTGTACCTCGAGGAGTTGCTGCATCTGTTCGTCACCATGACTGCCGAGACGATGGGCTACAAAATCTGTACGGTGATGCTCGTTGATAAGGACAAGGGCGAACTCGTTCTCAAGGCGACACAGACCGACAACAAAGAGTACAAGAAGAAACCTAACCTCAAAATCGGTGAGAGCATCTCCGGGCGGGTGGCGGCGGAGAAGAAGCCGATGACGGTGACCAACTTACAGGCGACGCCGGAGTATCAGTTTCCCGACATCGCCAAGCAAGCGGGCTTGCGCTCGATGGCGTGCATTCCGCTGATTATGAAGAATGAGGTCATCGGGGTTCTGAACTGCTATACCGACAAACTCCATGTGTTCGCTCCCGAAGAGATTGCGATTTTGCAGGCACTCTCCACACAGGCGGCTCTCGCGGTGGAACACGCCAAACTGATGGTGAAGTCGGCGATCATTCAGGAGATGCATCATCGGGTGAAGAACAACTTGCAGCAGATTGTGAGTTTGGTGCGGTTGGAGATGCGGTTTGCGCGGTACACGACGGTGGAGGACGCGCTCAACGATACGCTTAATCGGATACTTGCGATTTCGAATGTGCATGAACTGCTCTCACGGGATGATTTGGATTCGGTGAGCATCAAGAAGCTAGCGGAGAGTTTGCTTGTGGGAACGCAGCAGAGTGTGATTCCTCCGGGCAAGACGATACGGACGGCGGTGGAGGGCGATGACTTTCTGCTGCCTTTGGCAAAGGCGACTTCGATGGCGTTGACGCTCAATGAGTTGATCCAGAATGCGGTGGAGCATGGGTTCAAGACCTTGAGCGAAGGCAGGATTATCGTGCGGTTGTCGGTGGAGGAGGGGGAGTACCGGATAGTGGTGTTAAACGATGGCGAGCCGTTGCCTGCGGGGTTCGATGTGCGCGGTTCGGACAGTTTGGGGTTGTCTATCGTGGGAACGCTGGTGAGCGGGGATATGCAGGGGACGTTCACGCTGGAGAATGCGAAGTTCGATCCGGGAATAGTGGCGGTTGTCACTGTGCCGCGATAGAACCACCCCCTAACCCCCTCCTTCGTAAGGAGGGGGAATCACTCACGGTTTTCACGCTGACGTCACTCACCCCTCGAATCCCCTCCTTCATAAGGAGGGGGAATCACTCGGCACGGTGTCTTGCTTGTAAACACCTTTACCACCCCCTAACCCCCTCCTTCGTAAGGAGGGGGAATCACTCACGGTTTTCACGCTGACGTCACTCACCCCTCGAATCCCCTCCTTCATAAGGAGGGGGAATCACTCATCCCGACCCGGAAGGGGAACGAGAACTTCACATCTTCCGGTTCGTACACGTTTGTTCGATCAGGATGCAGACTCTCCTTCGAGGCTGCCGCGCACATCGGTATTGAGGACGCGCAGGGTGTGATAGCCGCGCCGTGCGAGCCATTCGTCACGGGCGGCATCATGTTCCTGAGTGCCGTCGTGGCTCCTGCCGTCTGCTTCGACCACGAGTTTCGCTTCGGCACAATGGAAGTCGGCGATATATCGATCCAGTATGGTCTGTCGCCGGAATTTGTAGCCGCCGCACCGCCTGTCACGCAGATGATTCCACAGGCGTTGTTCCATCGGAGTCAAGGGGCGGCGAAATTGGCGGGCGCGTTCCAATAAGACTGGACGCAGACGATTGAGTTTGTCCCTCACCCCCGACCCCTCTCCCTGATTCCCGCGCAAGCGCGGAGGGAGAGGGGAGATTCGATCTTGACGTGTCAATCAGTCCTCGAAGATGTCGCCTAATTTGTCGTTTTGTTCTGTATCGCTCTCACCAATGTCTTGGTTCGCGTCTCCCTTCTCCCTGCGAGGAACGAGCGTATTAGGGAGAAGGGTCGGGGATGAGGGTTCGCCCGACAATGCGGAAGAGTTCAAGGCACTCTACGCCTACTCGCCCTATCACAAGGTTCAGTCGGGAACGTCGTATCCCGCAACAATGATCACTACAGGCGATCACGATGACCGCGTTGTTCCTGCACACTCCTTCAAATTTGCTGCTCATCTCCAAAACGCGCACGCGGGAACTGCCCCTGTGCTGATTCGTATCGAGACACGCGCCGGACATGGAGCGGGAAAACCGACTGCAAAAGTCATTGAGGAAGTGACGGATCGGTGGGCATTTCTCTCGAAACCCCTGAACGTCCCTGTGCCTAAAAAATTCGGAAATTGATCCACGAAAGAACACGAAAAGGCACGAAAAGGAAAAGCACAGAAAACTCAATTGAGAATTTCTGTGCTTTTTTGTCCTTCTGATTTTTCATCTATCTGGCTTTTTAGAAACTGTCCCCAATAGTTTTGGAGGGCACGAGGAACATTTCGACTATCATGCAGACCGAGGGTGAGCACGTTGGGTAATTCCGAGAGGTAAATGGCAATTGCCTCTTTTTGTTTGGCATCGAGAAGTGAAAACTGCCTCTCATTGTAGTTGTCAGATGTATCTTTGTGAGTATAGAATGATTGAAGTGTTCCAATCACGCGCATAGAAGCGGATTCATAGTCATCGATCACAGATATCATAAAGGCTGGAATGTAATATCGGTAGCCTTCAGCATCTAAATGAGCAACGTATCCGTATTCCTCC
>CAZPZP010000304.1:0-5536 GCA_964591025.1 uncultured Chthonomonadaceae bacterium | reverse complement strand
CTAGGGGCGTTCCGCCGTGCCGTGCTTCGCACTCAATCCCAAATTATTACTGACCCTCTCGAATCTGGGATTTCGTCCGTAGGACGTCTGTTTTTCAGGCGGGTACGTTCTTGTACCCGACCTATGCAACCAGTCCATCAAAACAGAATAATACTTCGTTAAACCAAAAATTTTACTCTTGCGTATATTTTACACAAGCAAAGTACTTTTGTCAAGGGGTTAGAAGTTTTTTTAGAGGAATTTTTAGGGATAGGCTGCCATACGGCGACGCACCCAGTCATAAAGGCGCGGGCTTGGTGAGCGTTCATGACTCAGTCCGATGGCGGGACAGGGGACGCCGGAGACGGTGAGAAGATGGCTTTCGGCAGCGCAAAGGTCTGTCTTGCGGTCAACAGCAAGGAGATGCCGCAGAGAACTGTCGGGAGGACGATAGCCGGGTTCCGATTGGGCGGTTGCCCACAGTGTCAATTTGCGGGCTTCGAGGCGTCCGATACCGAGATTGGGGCAGCCGCGCTCGATCTCTGCTGCGATCTCTTGATCCTGATCGCAAGCATTGGTGACATATTTTTCGAGGGTATCAATTGCATCGGCAAAAAAGACGCCAACCGCCACGCCCATTCCCCATGCGAATCCTGCCGCGATAATGGCGGCATCGTCGGATGCACCCGGACCGCGATCATACCGAATATATTGATAGGTCACGTCGGGATCGGCTTTGCGGTCTTCACTGATGATCAAACCGTTTTGCCGAAATTCGGGGATGGTCTCGCCCCATTCTTCGAGTGCCAGTTTCGCGCCATCAAGTCCGAGTTCAAGCATACGATTGCGGCTGACCCAAAACGACTTGCCGCTTCCGATTGCCACACCCGTAGATTTTTCGACTTCGTGGCGCAGGTCGGCATCGTCGCGCAGTCCGCCGAGATACAGACCGCGCAAAACGTCCATCGGCTCGACTTCGAGATAGCGCAGGGTTCCCATGCCGAGCAGGGGTTCGTTGTTCCCATCGAGCAAACGTACCGGTTTTTCGCCCGCAATTACGCGCCGAACATAACCCCCAATTCCATCAATGAGAGCTTGCCGTGCATCTCGGACGGCTTGCGGCGCGAGACGCAGGGCGATACACACATCTTCGGGCGTGGTATTGGGAAACTTTTCGCCCTCGAACGTCCCTTGCCCTAAATGTGCGTGACTGACCACCGACTGCATGAGGATCAACTGCTCGTTCGACCAATTCGTTCGGAGTGTATGAATATCGTCAAGCAGTTTGAAATCGGCGCGGATTAAGTCTTCGGGTGCGACACCTTGCATAGAAATTTCCTTTCGGAAAGGATTGAAGGTATGCCGGGTACGTTCTTGTACCCGGACATACGGACACACTCAGAAGTGATCGGGAATGGGCAAAAACGGGTGATTTGTTGGGAACAGTTCGCTCCCGCAATTCTGTGCGGTCTCATCGGAGGCGAACAGCAGACCTTGCGCGATGGCATCGTCTGCACCTTTGAATCCGGTCACAACCTGCGCCCAGACACGCACATCTGCGGAGAGGCATGGCAGAGCGGCGTCCGAAGAGACAGAAGCCGTGACGGGAGCCAGCCCCGATTTTTTCATCACTGTCCATTGTTCCGGCGGCATTTTTCGTGTGGGATCATGCAGTTCCAAACGCAAACCGCCGGAAAAATGGGTAGAAAAGGCAAGTGTTGCTATCAGAACGCGAAAGTCAACAATCCGTACCATCAACATCGGGACGACTTCGATATTTGCTAAAATCTCTTCGCCGATGCCCGTTCCTAAGAGATCGAGTAATCCCAACTGCGCTAACGCCTGTCCCTGTGTACAAAACTCGACCATTCCGACAGAGTGCTGCGCCGCCAAGTGACTAAGCAACCCCCGTCGCGCCGCAGGATTGTCCGCAACAAATTCCAGAACGCGCAGAGTCGGCATTGGCATTTCGCCCTCGAAGGCAGGAGGATTTTGACGAATATCGCTAAGAACGTAGCCAGTGATTTTGCCGCTATCGTCTGTATAAACATGACACTGCTCGACATTTTGGAGTAGATAATGCCATCGTGGATTGTCACGCACGCCATGAAATGCTTTGCCGAGAGCAAATTTTGCGTACATATCTGCCAAATCCTCCACGTCATCGGGACGCCCTGAACGCATCTTACGTCCATCTGTCGAGGTCGGCAAATACGAAGGCGCAGTGACGTATCGGCATACATTGCCGCAAATCTCATAACCCAATCGGCGATAAAAGTGAGACGAGTAGGGAATCAGGGCGGACAGCGCGTAGCCTTGTGTTTTGAGATAAGCGAGCGTGTCCTCAAGAAGCAGACCTGCATAGCCCTTGTTGCGCTCTTTGGGGTGAGTCGCGACACCGGCAATGCCTCCGACGCGCACTCTTCCGCCACCAAGCCAGACTTCGCGATCTGCAATCGTCAGGCAGGAAACGATCTGCCCATTGACGCGCAAAACCCGTTTGTTCTCCAAATTGAGATAGGGGTCTTTATAGAACAGTTCGCGTGCCGGTTCGTAGGGCAGTTGAAAGACTTCGCAGATCAGGGCAAGAAGCGATTCCAACTCGTCGGGATGAACGGCTCCGATCTCGATATGTGGATCGTTGGGTGATTGGGTCATTGGGTCATTAGGAAATCCGGGTACAAAAACGTACCCGGCAGAAAAACAGACGTCCTGCGGACGAACAACTTGGGAGATTGTGCTGCTAATTCTTCCTTTGCGGCGGGTACTGAAAGTACCCGGCAACAAAGTACAAGCGTCTTTCAGACGCGAATACCTTCCAGTTTTGAGGCAGTGTGCGTCTGAAAGACGCTTGTTTTTTCCTGCCGGGTGTTTTCAACACCCGCTGCGTAAGGTGATCTGCTAATTCTTCCTTTGCGGCAAAAAAGCCTCTTGTTCAGGATCGATTTACGAGAAAAGCGCAAAGCTGATAGTCTGCCCGTCCGCAGGACGTCTGTTTTTCAGGCGGGTACGTTTTTGTACCCGGTACTGTAAACACAGATGCAAAAGGTCTATTGGGTTATTAGGAAAAACATCATTGCTCAATCACCTAATGACTTAACGACCCAATGACCTAACGCCCCAATCACCCATTGCGTCCTGTGCCGTTGTCGCCGTTCAAGATGCGCCGCTGAATGAAGTCGGTCGTGAGTTCGCCGCGCCGATAGAAGGCATTGGCAAGAATTTTCTGACAGAACGTGACATTGGTTTTGATGCCGCCAACCTCGGTTTCCTGTAACGCCCGCTGCATCTTGTTAATTGCGGACGCCCGGTCTTTGTCCCAAACAATGATCTTGGCGAGAAGCGAATCGTAATAGGGCGGAACCTCATAGCCGACGAATGCATGAGTATCAACGCGCACGCCCAACCCGCCGGGCAATAGCAGACTGGTGACTTTGCCCGCGCTCGGCATGAAATTGCGCTCCGGCTCTTCGGCGTTGATGCGGCACTCGATGGCGTGTCCCTCAAACCGAACTTCCTTTTGCACAAACCTCAGTTTTTCGCCCGCCGCGACCTTGATCTGCTCTTTGACAACGTCAATCCCCGTCACCATCTCCGTGACGCAGTGTTCCACTTGGAGGCGTTTGTTCATCTCCATGAAGTAAAAATTGCCGTGCGCGTCTACGAGAAACTCCATCGTTCCCGCGCAGGTATAGCCGATGGCACGCGCCGCCTTGACCGCCGCATCGCCCATCTTATTTCGTAGGGAAGCAGACAAGCCCACCGCCGGAGACTCTTCGACGACCTTCTGTCGGCGCGGGTTCTGAATGGAGCATTCACGCTCGCCGAGATGAACAACATGACCGTGTTCGTCGGCAAGAATCTGAACCTCGATATGGCGCGGCTCTTCGACAAACTTTTCGATATAGACCGCCGCGCTTCCGAACGCCGCCGCCGCTTCGGTGCGTGCCATTTCGAGGGCGCGAGGCAATTCTTCCTCATTCTGCACCAGACGAATACCGCGCCCGCCTCCCCCGAACGCCGCTTTGATGAGCAGGGGATAGCCGATTTTTGTCGCAAAGGCGAGGGCTTCCCTCTCATCGGCTAAGGTTCCGTTGGTTCCGGGAACGACGGGAACGCCCGCCGCTCGCATCGTTTCACGGGCGGTGGCTTTATCGCCAAGCCGCTCCATCGCCTGTGCGCTGGGACCGATGAACTTGATGCCGCACGCCTCGCACGCCTCTGCAAAACTGGGACGCTCCGACAAAAACCCGATGCCGGGATGGATCGCTTCGGCTCCGGTGATATGCGCGGCACTGATGATATTGGGCGCGTGCAAATAGGAATCTTTGGGGGCGGGTGGACCGATACACACGGCTTCATCTGCCATGTGGACAGGCAGCGAGTCGGTGTCGGCGGTGGAATAGACGACGACGGTTCGGATTTTCATTTCGCGACAGGCGCGAATGATTCGCACGGCAATTTCGCCGCGATTGGCAATCAGGATTTTCTTAAACATACGTTAGAGTTTTTCGTGTCCGATATGGATGCATTGCACCTGACCGGAATTCGGATCATATTGGTAGGGTTCTTTGCCTTCGGGGCAAGCCAATACTTCGGAGGGAAATTTGAGAACGATGAGCGATTCAGGATACTTCTCGTTTTCGTCCGTATCCTTTTGTATCTGCAAGCCAGTTCGGACTTGCTGTAAGTTGCTGTTGCAGACGGTCAGTTTTGACCTCGACATGGGAGTATGCGTGACTTTGCCCGTCACCGGGTCTTTTTTGGCTTTGCCGAGATAGAAAAACGCCATTCCGCCGCTGATGATGGAGAGCATGGCGACAACAATTAACAGTTCAACCAGCGAGAATCCCCATTTTTTCAGATGTCGTACAGGCATTGAGATTTCCTCTTGTTGATTTCACAATCGATTGCGTAAAGTGAGTTATGAATGGTCGCGTCCGAAGGACGCTTGGCGGAAACATTCGTTGTCTTTATTTCAGTCGTCTCTATTCACTGCTCAATACAAACAGCGTCTGTCCATATTCGACGGGCAAGCCGTCCTCTATCAGCACGTCGGAAATAGTGCCATCGGCGGGGGCGGTCACATCATTGACCAGTTTCATCGCTTCGATCAGCCCGATTTTCTGTCCTGCCTTGACTTTCGCGCCGAGTCCGACGACCGGCTTGACGTGATGAAAAATGCCGACAAGCGGGGACGTGATAGGGATTTCCTCTTCCGTTTCGACGAGTTTCAAGTTCGGTGCTTCGACAATCCCATCGTCCTCGTCTTCATCACCAACCAATTCCAAATGTGTACTGTTATACGACGGGACAAGCGCGACAGACATCCCTTGAGGATTCGGGGCTTTGCGAAGCGTCAGGCGTGCCTCGCCTTGGCGCAGGGTCAACTCCCCAACCTGCGAGTTTTTGACCATCCCGATCAACTGTTCTAATTCCGAAAAATCCATACTCATACGCACCTATACTCTCTAAAACCCCTCCCCAACCCTCCCCTTCGTAAGGGGAGGGAGTCAAATTCCCCTCTCCTTGCGAGGTAATTCCGCGAAGAAGGGAG
>CAZPZP010000303.1:0-5539 GCA_964591025.1 uncultured Chthonomonadaceae bacterium | reverse complement strand
GTACCCGGACTAACCCGCTTGCCCTCAATTAGATTCGTGCCCTTGGGTCATTGAGTCGTTGAAAAGGAAGCGGAAATTCGCCCTGAGATTTTCGGCGCAAACTGCCAGAATCGAGGGAGTGACAGGATTTGTATCGGGGCTGTGCTGCGCTGCCCAACGACCTAATGACCCGCTTTCCCTCAAATTGTACAAGGAGTATTTTGCATGAATTTCACCAATCGAACCGCTCTCGCTCTGTGTGCTTTGGCTCTGTTTCCCCTCTCTGCTTCCGCACAGCTCAAGGTTGGAGCGCGAGCGTTGGGTATGGGCGGAGCCTATACTGGCATCGCCAATGACATTTACGGAACCGTCTGGAATCCGGCAGGTGTGACGCAATTGCGCGGATTTCGCGCCTCGCTGTTCAATGCACAGGCGGCGATTTCCGGTCCCGATGACCTCTTCGGAGTGATCGAGGATTTCCCGACAGATACAGCCAGCCAGATCGAATTCGCCAAACGCTATGCCAGCGGAGTCGCCCGCATCGAAACAACAGGACATTTCGGAATCGGCACGCGCAACTATGCCCTGACCGTGGTTCCGTTCGCCAATGGAACCGTGACGCCGCGAGACGCCAACGGCAATATCGGCTTCGGGTTCGTCAATTTCAACGGGCAGCAGATTCCCGCGCCGGGCAGCACCGCAACGGTTGGCGCACGTTATGGCTTTCAGGCGATGGCGACCATCGGGCATGAGATTGATTCCAAAACCCGCATCGGAACCAATCTGAAATTGATCAATACCACGCCGTACACCTTCAATGTCGCCTATAACGCGAACAATACCGCGATTGTCAGCACGACGGTAGATGGACCCACTTCTAACTTTTTCGCGATGGATTTCGGCATTCTGCATCAGCCAACCGAGAATTTTACATTCGGGGCGTCCTTGCAAAACTTCGCGGGACATCGGAGCGCGGACATTGCCCCGGCGCGGTTATCGCTCGGCGGGGCGTATCGCCCGATGAGTATAAAGGGCTTGCTCGTCTCGGCTGACCTCGACGATATTGGCGGCAAAACACGCATCAACTTCGGAACAGAGTATAGCGTCGGCAAAGGGTTTGCGGTGCGCGGCGGTATTTATCGCGGCAAGCCCGTTGTCGGTCTCGGACTCTTCAACGCCCTCAACGTCGCCTATTCTCCCGACAACACTCTGCTCAGTGTGTCGTTAGGATTTTAGCCGCGATCTCGCGTCCAGCCGCCACCCTCTCACCTGAAAACACACCCATAATGAGTTCCAACAAGGAATCGGGCGCGAGGGACAGTATCTCAAAACGTAAACTGAGACTTTGACCTGCGTAGCGTTGAGCAGCATGATAGGCTAAATCAGCAGCAGTCTCTTGAGTATTAAAGCGTTCTTCTTGGGAAAGGTCAGAATAACGCTTGAGCAGTGGCAAAACAATTCCATGCCTAATGTTGTCAGGCATCGTGATCTGACCGTTATGAACACGTCGCACCAATTGATCAGCCGCCGTTAGGCGGTTGATCTCATTGGTTCCCTCAAAAATGCGAAACACGCGAATATCACGATATAACTGTGCTATCGGAAACTCTTCGCTGTAGCCATATCCTCCGTGAATTTGCAATGCCTCGTCAATGATCTCACTGGCTTTTTCTGTACAGTGGAATTTAACAATCGCACACTCAATCGCATATTCCTCAGAAGCGGCGCGGAGAGTATCGGGCGTTTCGGTTTCAATCGCCGCAAAAGCCGCATCAAGATAGCCCGCCGTTCGATAAATCATGCTCTCCATAAGTGCAACATCTACTGCCATCATTGCGATTTTCTGCTGAATGAGAGGGAACTCTGCAATGGGTTTGCCGAACTGTTGGCGGTCTTTGGCGTATCGGACGGCGAGGTTCATTGCCGTTTTCGCCATGCCGAGAGCCGTTGTACCGATATGAAGCCGTCCCAAGTTCAGGGCGCAAAGGGCAGGGCGATGTCCCTTTCCGATTTCGCCGAGAACGTTGTCTATGGGAACCCGCGCATTCTCCAATGTCAGGCGGCGCGTGGATGAGCCGTGCAAGCCCATTTTGTGTTCTTCGCGGTCAAGGATCAAGCCGGGGGTATTGCGCTCCACCAAAAACGCCGTGAACTCCGTGCCGTCCACTTTAGCGAAAATGGTGAACAAATCCGCGAATCCGCCGTTCGTGATCCACATCTTCGTTCCGTTGAGCAGATAATGCGTGCCGTCGGCGTCGAGAATCGCTTTGGTTTGCGCGGAAAGGGCATCAGAACCGGCATTTGCTTCGGAGAGGGCAAACGCTCCGATCAGTTCGCCGCTTGCCAATTTGGGCAGGTATTTTTGCTTTTGCGCCTCGGTTCCAAAATAGACGAGCGGCAAGGTCGCCACCGAAACCGCAAACGCCGGATTTGTGGCAAGCATTTCTGCCATCAAGGTCAAGGTAGAAATTGGCAGCCCCAAGCCGCCGTATCGCTCAGGAACGTGTCCCGCCAACAACCCCAGCGTTCCGGCTTTGCGAACCAGCGACTCCATCAGGGCGTAGTCGTTGGCTTCAATGCGGTCAGCGACGGGCAGCACATCGCGCCGCATAAACTCCTCTGCGGTTTTTGCGATAAGACGGGCTTCGGCAGAGAGGTTTTCGGGAATCAACACACATTCGGCGGGCGTCGGTTCCAGTACAAACGCCCCGCCACGCGGCATCTTCGGCGCGTCGGAATTGGGTGTCATCGGTTTATTTTTCCATTGTGATCGCCGCGATTTTGAATTCCGGCGCATTGGGCAATGTCAGGGCTTTCAGCAAGCGTCCCTCCCGCATTCGAATCGTATAGTGATGCAGATACACCGGCTCCTGCACAATACCGTCTCGCGTATGACGTTGCGGCACGGCAAAACCGAGATTTTCCGGATTGGTCGGCAAGGTGTCCCATTGTCCGATTTTCAAGCCAAGCAGGTCTTCGGCTTCACTGGTCGGCTCTTGGAAGATCAGTTTGAGATTGGCGAAGCCTGCTTTGCCTGTGGTCGCCGCCAGAATATGGAGAACGCGGCAGGTCGCCCCCGACTTGCCGAGATCGATCCGCTGTCCGCGACATTCGATGAAATTCGGCGTCTTCTGCTCTTTGGGTGCGAGGCGGAAACTGATACGACGAGGCGAATCCAGCCCCGTTTTGCTCGCCGGAAGCCACATTGTTGCGGGGGCGGTTTGAGTGTTGGCATAGGGCGGCAAGAGCAGCGAAGGAAACGTATTGCCCTTGCCGTCGAAGTCGCCGTCGGTGCGGTTGTTGTCTTCCGTGACGCCGTCGAGGTTGTAATGCTTGCTCAGATCGGCGAACGTCAGTTTGCCGCCCGTGACCTCAACCTCGCGCACGCTCTCGCTGAACGCCCGCGAACCATCTACGGTAGACGCCCATGTATTGCCGACTTTGACATCCCAAACAAGCTTATAGGTTCCATCGTAAGGCGGTGCGGAAACCCATGCCAGCATCTCATCCAATTTTTCGCCGGGAGCGACATCTTTGGGCAGGGGCGTGGTTTCGTCCTCCCAAATCACTTCGGTTCCGTCTTGATAATACCAATGATAGCCAACCCGCACGCTGTCTTTTTTCCAAGTCTGCGTGCCATTGTTTTGGAGGCTGATGCGAACGGGCAGACGACGGGCAACGGGCAGAGAATTGGGAGTGCCGTCGAACAGAAATCGCGCCCCGAAATCGAAATCCACGATGGAAACGGGCGTCGGTGCAAACGTCACGCCTTCTGCTTGCGTCTCCTGCAATGCGACGGTTTTGGCTCCTTGGGTTCCCGCCAAAACTTCATATCGCACGGTATAGTTGAGATTGTCGCTGACAGCAAACGACTTGCCGTCAGGCGTCATTGTGGGGACGGGAACGCGCACGGTTACAATGTCGCCGGGCGCGACATCATTCGGCAATTCGACACTGGCATCGGCGGATTCGATGAGGGCTTCTGCCGCGTTTTCCGCGTTGGGCGAAACCAGCGTGGCATAAAACCGCACACCAATTCTCACGCCGTCCGCCTTGCTCCAAACCGAACCTCCATCGTTGCGAACCACAACACGGGCTTCGGTAACGCTTCCCACTTCCAGTGCACGCGGCAAATCCGAAGACAGCAAGGTGGCGCGATACGTCAGGTCGGCTCCGATTTTGACCGGAATTTGCAGGACATTGCCGTTCTCGAAACTCCCCACCCAGCCGTTCAGCGTGCCGCCTTTGTTGGTCGTGACCGCTCCGATTTCCAGCGTATATTCACCGTCAGGCAAGGGCTTATTATTGGTGTCCAACGCCCGAACCGGCAGCAGCGCACTGACATTTTGACCGGCAAGAATGGCATCGGGCAGGGGCGCGGGCTTGCCCGTCGTCAGAATTTGCGCCCCGTTGCGCCAGCGATAGGCGAAGGCAACGGGTGTATATTCCGGCGCGGAGTTGCCCCAGATCGTATTGCCTGTATTCTGAGCGCGAACCGTCACTTGATACGACTGCCCGCCGGAAAACGAAACGGGCGTATCATGCGCCAGAAACTTCACGCCCAGTTTGTCTTTGCCCGCCCATTGCCGCGTATAAACTTTGGTCAGGTCGGCGAAGGCATAGCCATATTCCATCGTTGGGGCGACTGCCGCGCCGTTGGCGTAATCGTTCCAGCCATCGAGAAGTATCCAATCGGGGTTTTTGGCGAGGGCTTCCTTCCAGTCGGCGCGATAAGTGGCATCGGTTTTTCGCGAGCGGAAGGTTTTTGCTTCATCCGAAGCATCTGGTGCATAGTAGCCCGCTCCCACCGACGCAATTTTGATCCAACCTTCGGCGTAGAATTGGAAGCCGTCCGCCTTGGTTTCGCCGAAAACGCCGTCCAATTTGGCAGTCTCTTTGCTCGCAGTATTACCGACCAGAATCAAATCTCTGCCATGAAATTCCTGAGCAAAGCGTCTGCGAAGAGTCAGAACATCGTCGGGGTTGAGCGTGACCGCGCCAGAAAGGAATACGACATTAGCGCGTCTACCACCATTGGATACATTCAGCGGAACGGTCAAGGCACACGGCGCAGGTATGGCGCGATAGAAGCCGATAATTGCCCGCGACAGGGCATTGACGGGATGGGTTCGCCCCTCTTTGTCCGCCGCGAAGGTCGCATCGGTATCGAGGCACAGCCCGACTTGCGGATAATCTGCGCCGGTGGAACGCATCGAATCCAGTGCCGATGCCAGCGCGTTGAGGGCATTTTGTGCAAACTTTCCGGTTTTGGCGGGGCGATGCACAGCGAGAATGGCGTCCACTCCCGCACGCCGCACTTCACGGAGTTGCTTGGAGTGCCAGTTGACGCGCTCGGCACTGAACCACCCGCCCAATCCATCGAGCGGATGAACGCTGAGGAGCGTGCGCCCATCAGGAGCAAGGACGTTTTGAGTGGGAGTGCTGCGGCGCGTATCGCCTTGAAAATCCATGCGGTACAGGGCAAGGGTCATCGGCGCGAGTTTCTGCGGGGTATGGGCAGTGAATTCGGGCAGGGGCGCAGTGGTCAGCGGAACGGCGG
>CAZPZP010000302.1:0-5541 GCA_964591025.1 uncultured Chthonomonadaceae bacterium | reverse complement strand
ACGAATCCAAGTTGTCTTTGTCCGTCCTATAGAGTCAAATGGATGGAAACTCATTGGCTTTGATACTCTGAGCGGGACTATATCCGACTATGGAGAAAATGGGTTAGCACGTTCTGAAACAACAGAAGCCCTTTGGCGCACGATCATGGTAATTTTCGGCAAAAGAATTCGCCCTGAGCAGTGCGTCAGTACGATTCCTATATGTTTTTTGGAGGCTGTATGTCATCAAGAAACGATTTCTGAGGGAGGGATACTCAAAATTATTCCAGATACAGGGCATCTATGGTAGTTTTGTTCTATTGTGTGAAGTGATGTATAAATTGTCGCGTCCGAAGGACGCTTGGCGGAACGCCACACAGACGGGTATTTTCAATGCCCGGTCTTAAAATGTTGTGATAGACCCATTTTCTCGCTGAAAACCTATCCTATCGCAGAAAAAACACACCAAATATCTGCGAAAACATCGTTGTTAGCAAGAAAAGCATGCCAAATGGGCAATATCGAGCATTTGGCGCGAAGGGTAAAGATTTGGGCGCGATAATAAATTATGGAATCCGATGAACGAGAAATTTGGTAGTATAGAGCAATAATGATGCGTTCCGGGTGTTGAAAACACCCGTCAAGAAAAACAAGCGTCTTCCAGACGCGAAAATCGTCTGCATTGTACGTCTGAAAGACGTTTGTACTTTGTTGCAGGGTGTTTTCAATACCCGGATAATTCTGCAATAATGGAGAGGGGATATTTCCCTGCTCACTGTCCCCTTGCATTGCCCGGAAAGGAACCGTTTGGTGCTGAAAATCGTCGAGGGCGGAACCGCAGAACCGCTGCAAGTCCGCCGCATAGACACAATCGTGATGGCACTCATCGCTGTCATCCTGACGATTGCGCCCCTGTGGGCGGCTGGCTTTGCAACGCCCGATATGGAACCCGTACGTCTCGCGCAAGGCGGCATAGCGTCCTTACTGAACGCTCTCGGTGTGCCAGTCCTCCTGCTATTGACGGCATTGGCAACACTGATTGTGCTTGTCAGAGAGTGGCGATACCCGAAAATGGTTGGCAATATACCGGGCGTGTGGGTGATGGCGGCGGGGCTGGGGATATGGGCGTCTGCCTCCCTACTGCCGGCTCCGGTGAAGTATCTCAGCATCAATGGGTTGACGGTATTGCTCAGTGCCTTGCTTGTCGGCGGAATTATCGCCCGCTTGGGGCGCGATGAACGCTCCGTCATGGTGTTTTTGGGGGCGTTGATCGTCGCCGGAAGCATTATAGGCGGCATCGGCGTCAACGATTATCTCAACGCTTGGAAACACGGAACCCACGAACTCCGCGCATACGCGACATTCACTAATCCGAACTTTCTGGCGGGCTATCTGCTCCTGACAATCCCCGCAACTCTGGGCGCATTCGCCTCCGCAACCGATAGAACGGCAAAACTCGCGACGGGAATCGGCTTGGCGTTACAGACCGCGTGCCTGATGCTGACTGCCAGCCGTGCGGGTGCGGCGATGATGCTGCTCTCGGTGATTGCATGGCTTGTCTTGGTCTTGATAAGCCGCGCACATCGGGGGAAAATGGCGTCCGTGTCGCAGGGAGTCGCTATCGTGGTGCTGTCGGCAGTCTTGGCGTCGGCTCCCACGTTATCGCGTGTGACTCAAACGGCTTCTGCGGCAAATGGGGCGGCAGTATCGGGCAATCCAACGGGGCAAGCGCATTCGGCAGAGTTCCGAAAATATACGTGGATAGGAACATATCGCGCTATCGCCGCCAATCCGATCATGGGAACCGGCATCGGGTCATTCGAAGCCGCCTATCCGCGCTATACCCTGACCGCGTTCACACAGCACGCCCACAATAGTTATCTGCAATGGGCAAGCGAAACGGGCTGGGTCGGGGCAGTCCTGCTTATGGGGACGTTCGCGGCGATTGTGGGATTCACTCTTAAAGCCCTGTTCTACGTCGCGCCTCTTGAAGAGAATACCGCGCCGTTTCACCCTTATTTTGGTTCGCCCAAACTGATGCTCGCGGGGTTGCTTGCCTCGTTGTTCGGCTCCATGATTCATAGCGTGTTCGACAGCGACTGGTACGTTGTCGCCACTCTCTTTACCTTGTGTGCCGTTCTGTCCATCATGGCGATCCTTGCCCGCGTCGTCGCCCCCCAAAACGCCTACGCGCCGCAACCTTTGTCGCCCATCGCCTTTTATAGCAGTATTGTCTTGGTCATCTTTCTCTGTTGGCGTGGTGTTGCCCCGATGATGAACCGCATTGCCCAATGGAATGCTGCCATCAGCCTCAATATGGCATATATCGATCCCGCCAACGCAAAAAATCACCTCGAAGAAGCGGCAAAAGAGTATCGGCACGCTGTAGGATTTGCGCCGTTCGATCCCGAACCGCTGTTGGGTTTGGCAACTGTTTCCATTCCTCTGCAACAGCCCGATGAGGCAAGCAAAGCCCTTCACCGTGCCGTTGTCAACGCTCCCATGGGCAGAACCTACTACCGTCTCGGCAAATTCCTGCTCGAACACAACGACAGAAAGGGCGCAATCGCCGCTTTCTCGGAAGCCCGCGCTCGTGAACCCCGCAACCTGCAAAATTTACGCTGGCTTGCCGATACCCAAGAGAAAATCGGACAAAACGAAGAGGCAAAACTGACATACGAAACCATGATCGAGTTAGAAAAGGGAGTGTTCGGGCGTGTCCGTGCTATCCCCGAAATGATCGAAACCGACTTCGCTTACGCGCATTTGGGCTTGACACGGATTTACGAAAAGAATAAAGAAATTATGAAGGCAAGTGGGGAATATAAAGAGGCGTTGGACATATTCAGAGCCTATTGGGAGAAGAGAAATACCGCAGAGAATCAGAAAAATCCTGATAAGCGCAATGAACTGGCAGAAACCTACCTGAAAACATTAGAAGATGCAGAGAAATTGCAAATGTTGGGTAGTTCAAACGACAAGGCAGAGTATAACAAAGTAAAAGTAGAGTGGGAAAAGGATCAAGCCGCGCCGTAATAGAAGAGAAATGGAGAAAAAGTTATGGTACAGACACTGGAATTCACTCTGCCGGAACTGATGGAACGAGTACGAAAGGGGCAAATCCCTTCGACGGCGAAGATACAGATAACATTCGACGAGACGGCTGTTCCGCCGCAAGACCCAACCGCTCGCCCTATTCGAGCAATGGGCGCAGGAAGACGCCGCCTTGACGCCGGAACAGCAGCAAGAGAACCAGCGCATCTATTCCGAGATTGAACAGAACGGAATCCCGCGTGTCCGCATCGGAGAAAACCACTCATGCCGCGAGTGATTGTGCTGGATTCGTTTCCGCTGTGGAGGAGTGAGCATTTGCCTGTTGTGTGGGCATTGAAAATACCCGGCATGGTGTCCTGCGGACAAGCGTCCATTCGGACGCGCTGTTCTCTTGTCGGTATCGCGTCCGAAGGACGCTTGGCAGAACGCCACACAGACGGGGGTTTTCAACCCTCGGCAGAGGAAAAGGAACAAGCCGCACAGTGATTGCCGTTACCAAGCAAAATTTAGTACTCGCCGGTTTGCCCAAAGAACTCAACGGCTTGCGCGTTTGCCATCTCACAGACTTTCACAAAGGAACCACGACGCCTGACAGACTTATCGCAGAGGCTGTTGACACCGCCAACCGTCTTTGTCCCGACATAATCCTGATGACCGGCGATTACGTCAACCACGATCCGGCAGACGTAGAGCCTTGTGCCGAAATGTTGTCGAAGTTGCGGGCGTCGAGTGGAATTTACTTTATTCCCGGCAACCACGATTACGTCACCGCCGGACACGCCATGACCAACGCCCTGATTGACTGCGGCTTTGTGTCGCTCATCAACAAAAGTGTGTGTCTTGAAGGCGGCTTGTGGCTGTGCGGCGTGGACGATGACCGCGAAGGCAAACCGGACATCGCCGCCGCTTTCTCCAACGTCCCGGAAGACGCCACGCCGCTCGTTTTGATACATAATCCTGTGGTTGCAGAGTGTTTGCCGTTGCGGAAATGTATCGCCTTTGCCGGACACACGCACGGCGGGCAGATCAATTTGCCTTTTGTGCGTGATTTTGCCCTGTGGAGGATCGGCGCGAAACGCTATCGCGCCGGGTGGTACGATGTCGGGAAAACGCGATTGTACGTCAATCGCGGAATAGGGAATACGGGAACGCGCTTCCGCCTCAACACGCCGCCCGAAGTGGCTCTCTTCACCCTGAAATCTAATCCATAGTTTTTGTGATGATATGCTTGACGAGGAATGCCCGATGATTGGTATACTTCTGAGTATGAAATAAGAGAGCATCCCTAATAATACAGTTGGAGAACTGAGCGCGAATGTGGAACAACGGAGTTATGGACACTCTGGCTCTTTCCACTCTTTCCACCCAACGGGTTCCGCTCCCCGCATAGAATCAACACTTTGACACTCTCACAAAACGCCTTGCCGGTCGCTTCGCTCGCCCCCAAGCCCGCGAGCAGGCAGGCAATTATCTGCGCGGATTGCTCAAGCATTTCTTTCGGTGCTGCGCTCGGTAAGTTTGGAGGTGCAGACAAAAGGGGGGACACAATTTCCCCGCAATTCTCTATGGGAGGAAACGATGCGGCTCAAAGATCGAAACTGCCTCGTCACGGGAAGCAATCGGGGTATTGGAGCAGGAATCGCTTTGCGTCTTGCGGACGAGGGAGCCAATGTCGCCCTTGTTTATCTGGAAGGCGATTTGGAAGTGGAGTCAGTCGCCACACAGATTCGACACCGGGGACGCACCGCGCTCGTCTTTCGCACCGATCTGCGTGATCCTCAAGCCCTGCACGCTATGATGACGCAGGTCATTGCTGAGTTCGGTGACCTTCATCTCCTCGTCAATAACGCGGGCATTGGTCTCTTCGCGCCGTTTCTTGAAACGTCTCTGGAAGCATGGAACGATACAATCAATACCAACCTGCGGGCGGCTTTCCTGTGTTCCCAGATCGCGGCGCGGCACATGGCGGAGCGTAAATTCGGGCGGATTGTGCATATCACCAGTACCCTGAGTCAAGTTGCCGCGCCCAACCTCGCTCCCTACTGTGCTTCCAAAGCCGCGCTTGCCATGCTGACGAAAGCGATGGCAGCAGAACTGGGACCGCTTGGAATTCGCGTCAACGCCGTCGGACCTGGAACCATTCGTACCCAACTCAACGCGGCTCTCCTCGATACGGACGAGATGGAGGCACGGGAGGCAGCACTGATTCCAACCCGGCGTATTGGACATTCCGACGACATCGCCGCGATGGTCGCTTTTCTTGCTTCGGATGAAGCCGATCAAATCAATGGTCAGAACATTCTCGTGGATGGCGGATTGACCGCGCTTTCTCCCCAACCTCCCTATCTCAACGCAAACAAATAGTCCCTTTCGTTTGCCTTTGACGGCTGTTCTCATCGGCACCAAACGTATACATAGTGGACACGATCCCTCTCGTACTCCGTCAAGGTAGAATGGACGGGTAGGGGCGGTGCTTGCACCGCCCTGTTCGCGAGCGAATTCCGCCCT
>CAZPZP010000301.1:0-5542 GCA_964591025.1 uncultured Chthonomonadaceae bacterium | reverse complement strand
CACGAGTGAAGTGTCTTGGAAAACGCCGTTACAGTAAATGTTGAACATACGGTATCAATACCTTCGCCAAAATCGAAAACGAGCCTTTTGAGGCGCGAAAAGCCTCGGCTGAGTACCACATTTAGTGGTATTAGCGGTTATTGCCTACTAAATGTGGACGCAGAACTGCTAGGAAAACGTCATTCCAAATTTTGGTGAAGGTATTGCATGACGGTGAAACATTTCGCCGTCGTAATCTTCCATATACATTCGGGCAGCAAGCGCAATCTGCTTTTCATTGGAGAGACAGGCGGTTTTGCGTGCCGACTCTCGCGCTTGAGCAAAAACAGGAAAGAGAATGGCGGCGGGTATCGCGATAATGGTGATGGCAACGAGCAATTCGATCAGCGTAAATCATGAGCGTTTGGTAAACATAAGATAAGCTCCTTATTGCTCCCTTTCCCCTTATTAAGGGGAGAGGGTTGGGGTGAGGGGTCAGGTGGAAAAAAGGCGTTGGACGAACCAAAACCCTCCCGCTGCAATGACGACAAGAGCCGCAACAGTCACCACATTGCGGGCAAATTTTTCGTTCTTCTGTTGCAGCAGAGCAAGGAGCGGGGAAACCAACAGCACGATACACATCTGACCGAGTTCTACGCCCACATTGAACGAGAACAGCGACCAGCCGAGTGCCTGACGCGGCAATTCCAACTCTTTGAGGACACTCGCAAACCCAAACCCATGAATCAATCCGAAACAAAACGCGAACGCCATCCGGTAATCACGTCGTTTGGTGTCGGGCGTATCGTTGCGGTGCAGCAGATCATGCACTCCCACACACACGATGCTGAGGGCAATCGTTGATTCGATCAACCGCGATGGCGGACTGAGCAGATCGAAGGTCGCCAAGCCTAATGTGATGCTGTGCGCGACGGTGAACGCCGTCACGATTTTGAGTAATTGCCCCAAACTGCCGCCGAGAAGCAACAGCGCGATGATAAACAAAATGTGGTCGGGACCGATGAAAATATGATGGATTCCCTCGGCAGTAAACTGCCGAATCACTTGGAGTGTGCTTTGTCCCGAACCGATAACAAACTCTGCCGTTTGGGTTTGACCTTCGAAAATGAGCTGTTTGGCTAAACGCTCGCCTTCATAGATATTGACATAGGTTTTGTGGCGCGGATCATAGGGGAACAAGTGCGCTCCAATGCCGAGCGTTTCGGGCTTCTCTTTCCACTCGTATCGAAGCTGAAACCGGACATAATCCAGTCGGTTTTCTACCTCCGGCACAACGCTTTGGACGCTGCCCGTCAACTCCTGCCCGTCTGCCTTGAGTCGAAACCCTTTCTGAATCTGAGCGAACATCGCCGCTTGATTCGCCGTCGCCCCTGCCGCCGTAAGAAGCGTTTTTGGCTCGATTTTGGGCAGGTAGTGCGCGAAGTCGGCGGCAGGAGCCTCCAGTTTCATTTCGATGCCCGCGTCGCTCAGACGCAGGTCGGCATAACTGAACGGCGTATCGTGAGCCTGTGCCGGAACCCCACCGATGAGACAAAAGAGAACCGTCAGAACGAAAGAGTACAAAAACAACGCCGCTATTCGATTGGAGCGCAAAAATGGCTCGCTCATTGCGCTTGTGTCTTTCCGGCTCCGCCCCTCTCGCTGCTTGTGCCATTGGCATCGGCTTGGGTCAGGTTGCCGAGTTTAGTCAATTCCTGTGCCGCGATGTTCCCTTCGGTTATGGAGAAATTCGGGTTGAGGCTCAGTGCCTGTGCCAGCCATTTTTGGGCATTGGAGCGGTCACCGAGTTTCAGCGCGATCATCCCGGCGTGATAGCGAATCCGCGCAGCGGGCGTGCGCCATTTCAACGCCCGTTCGATGGCTTCTTGGGCTTTGAGGTAATCGCCGGTTTTGTAATAGCACCACGCCAGCGAGTCCGCCTCGAAGACGTTTTTGGTGTTTTTGGTCGCTTCCGCAAGCCGCAGGGCTTCATGCAGATTGCGGTCATGGTCGGCATAAAACTGCGCCATCAACAGGTGATCGTGTGCCTGACCCGAAGCGTTGAGTTCCGTATGGAGTACTTCGACGGCGGCGTACTGCTTGTCCGCCTCTGCCTTGTTTCCGGTCACGGCGTAAAGGTCGCCTAATGCGGCAAGAGCGGTATGTTCCGGTGTAATCGCCAGCGTTTTCTTATAGAAGGAGATCGCGGCGGGATACTCTTTGCGGGCGGCTTTGACCCTGCCCATCGCGTTGAGCAGGTGGACATTCTGCGGGGCGGCTTTCAGTCCGTCCGCCAAAATTTGCTCGGCTGCCAGCAGATTGCCTGTATTGAAGTGCATCAATGCCAGTCGCGATTTGCACCACGCCGTATTTTCCGCATAGGGCGCACCAGATTTGATCGCTTTGATCATGAGCCACTGAGCGCGTTTGTTGTCGCCGGTGATATGGAGCAGATACGCGCCGCGACTGTACGAGGAGAGGTCGGGACGAATATCGAGCATCTTCTGATAATTCTCGAATGCCGATTCGTATTCGCCGCGTTCCACCTCTGCGTCCCCGATGATTCCATATGCCAGATTGTTTTTCGGGTCGAGCGCGATGGCTTTGTTCGCCCACTCAATGCTTTTGTCGAACTCATGCCGCCCGCCATAGACCCACGCCAAGCCCGTCATGGCTTCGGCGTTGTTTGGGCTGAGAGAGAGGGCTTTGGTATAGGCGTTTTCTGCATAGCCGTAATAACGAAATTCCGACTTTTCGCGCACCCGTTGCATCAACGCATCTCCAAGGGAAACCCAATTCTTATCGCTGTCGGGTTTTGCGCGTGTCGCAGCGATGCCTTTGGCAATCGCCTTGTCCGTCGGTGTCGTGCCTGTCGGCACAGGAATATCCCTGAGCGGATCAGTTGGTGCAGTGGATGCGGCAGTTACGGGCGTGACCGGCGGCACGGCATTGGCTGCACTGCGCCGTGAGACCGCCCATGCCCCGCCAATGACAAGGCAGGTCGCGCCGCCAACAAGTGCCATTTTCATTTGTTTGGAGTGTGAATTGGGTTTCATTGTGTGCTTTTCGGAACGGAGTTTTCCACTCCGCTTCATAAAGTTGTATCAGTAACTCTCAAGAAAGCCGAGCAGGTCAACAGGGGAAAACTGCGCTGACCTGCTCGACGATGACCGCTTTACCGTTTAACGCCGTTTGATGGGCGCGGGTGGCGGCGGCGGCATTTCAACATTGATGCCGGAGTCTTTGGTATTGCGTGATCCCGCATGAGGCGTCGCCGCATAGGGGAACGTGCGATTATAGACCTGATCGTTGGTATCGGCATTGTCGCCGACCACAGTGATCACGGCATAGGTCGGACCGCTGGCAACGGCGGTCAGAGCAATATCTACCACATCGTCACCAAAGCGGCGTCCATTAGGCCAGCCGCCCGGAATGCTGCGTCCCGCTGTCCCGTCGGACAGCACTTCGCCCCCGACAAAACTCAGGCGACTAAAGGCAGAGTCGCCTGCAACATTCACAGAGGGGGTATTGGTATTGACCCGAATCACGTCGGGGATATAGATACCGACGAGGTCGGCGCGTCCCGTTGTCACCAGTGGTGCCGCGGGATCGCCGAAAAAGACGAAATTGATCAACGCCGCCACTTCAGGATTTCTCGCATAAGTCGAATACTTAGCAACGTCGCTGGTGGGTGAATCGCGGTTGTAATTGTCTTTGTCACGCAGGGCAACCAAAACTTCGTTGAACAAGGGATTTGCCAGCCGGTTGACCTGAATGAAGGGACCAGAACTGGTATTTTCCCTGGTGCTGCTACGAAGCGTAATGCGCGGGCGGCTGACGGACGCATACACGCCGACACCCGTTTGCGGCAGGAATGCAGGACCCGCCGCTGTGACAGCAAGCCCATTGTAGGAGAGACCCTGCGGCAGCTGCGAAAGCGGCACAACGATACTGTAGTGCATCACGTTGAAGCCCTTGAAGCCGTCTACGCCTCTGCCGTCTTGTCCGAGCGTCGGGCGACCCAAAGAGTCCGTCTCGAAGAGCATCCCGTCGTTGTCCAAGATTCGAGCGTCGAGCAGGTCGAAAATGCCCGGTGTGTCGGCATAAAAGCCGTCTTCACGCGAACCGCAGAAAACAGTTTGTCCGCCCGGCAGGTCGTAAGTGGTCTGGAACGTATACTTATCCAGTCCGGCTCGTGTGGTTGCCCCGGAGATCGCCTTGCCCGTCATGGGGTCGTTGTACAAAGGGGTCGCACGCTTGCCCGTATTATAGGGCGGAACCAGCAACGGCGAGCTGCCATTGAGGACAGTAGACACGCCTCCTGCGACGCGGGTCACTGTATAGGTTTGTACGAAGTTGTGGCGATTGTCGCCGACATCCTGAATACCGCCCGCGTCGGGCATTCCACCCACATTGGCTCCACGACCATAGCGTAGAATGGTATCGAGGTTTTTGTAATTGCCGCTCGTGCCGACGGGCGAAAAGCGAAAGTCGTAACGCTGCAACTCTGCGCCTGTCGCCGGATTGGTAACATGGATACTGTAGCGGGCATCGTCAGAAAACGCATCGTAGAGGCCGCCGTCGCCGGGTTCGGAGAAGGGACGAACGCTGATTTCCATGACAAGGACACGCTCGCCACCGGGGCGTGTTCGGATGAAAGCGTAAACGTCGGTCAGGTTGGCGTTCGGGTCGAGTTTGATAAGCGGCGCGTCGCTGTGACTGGAGGCAAGTGCCGCGCTTCCAGATAAGGCGAGCAGACTTGCCGCGCCCACTGCGGAAAACCATCGTTTGAAATTCATGGTGAAATTATTCCTCCGTTGGGAAAAGTTATCGTGCTACTTTATGTCGGCGGCGTGTCCGAATCAGTCCGGTCATTCCAAGCGACAGTGTGATCGCCAACGCGACGGTTCCGGGTTCGGGAACATTGGCGGGAGCAAGTGTCGTGCCGAAAAAGGACATTCCGTTGATGTCGAGTGCCTCGAAATTGGAGACGGTCGGTTGATAGGGGCTTGTGAACATAAAGCCCGAGACGGTACTGCCCGGCGCGAAGGTATCGAGCGTCGCGGGATCGGTGTCCTCAAAAAACGAAACCAACCCCAAGCCGGAATCGAATGCGATGTCGAAGCCCAGTGGCGCACTCGGCATCATGATGGCATCGGCGAGAGGACGCACGTCGAAGGTTGTGATGGCGAGCGTCTCCATCGTGTTGTTGGTGACGCTGTAGTCATAGGTATACAGCCCACTGCTAAATGTTACTGTCGGCGTGACGGCGACTTGAGCGTGTGCATTCGGAGTGAATGTGAACGCGCCCAGCGCGAGTGTCAGACCGAAAATACTGTGAAGCGAAGTCCGATTCATAGTATTTCACCTCCTTTATGGTGATGGTATGGAAGGTATGTTCGTCCGTTTTTGAGACAGAAGAACATGAGAAGGATGACTGAGACAGAAAACGGCTTTAACGAACAAGCCACAGAACGGTCATCTCATGCACACTGATCATCGGCTTACATTCTTGGAAGCCATCTACGACGAACGTCGCAGGAGAGTGAGCAATAGGGAAATT
>CAZPZP010000300.1:0-5543 GCA_964591025.1 uncultured Chthonomonadaceae bacterium | reverse complement strand
AACTTGTTCGGGTATCAGGAGAGGGGTTGGGGGTGAGGTAAAGACGCTTGTCCTTTGTTGCCGGGTACTTTCAGTACCCGGTGCGAGAGGGGAGTTAAGAAAGGTAATTGCATCTGTGAAAGAACCCGGAAATAAGATCAGTCTCTCTGTTGCGGTCAGCCTTCTACTCTGCGTGGCGGTATCAGCCCTTGCCGCTCTTACTGGAAAGTTCTGGCTTCTGTTTCTTTCTCTTGGAGTATTGACGTTCATTGGGCTTGCTCTTCCTTCCAGTGTTGTGCCATTTCTTCTCATCGCTGCAACAATTGCCATGCCTTTTGTGAATAATTTGAGCGGCAAGGAGAGCGATACCAAGGGAGTCCTGATTGCATTTGGATTTACCGATCTGCTCCTTTTTGCGGCAATACCGGGCGCATTGCGTTTATTATGGATGCACAGAAAAACTCTCCTTTCCACGTTGCCTACTCGAGTGCGCTGCTACTTGCTCTGGTCAACGCTCTTCCTTGTCATTTGCACCGTTTCATTTCTACTCAATCGTAACGAGATGTTAAGGGGTGTCATGATTTATGCGGTGGGAGGGCTGCGTACCTTTCAGACGCTCATACTGATCCCGCTTGCCTTCGCCGTGTGTGCGTGGAATGAACAGCAATTTCGCTGGCTCTGGACAGGATACTGCACTTCCGTCTTATTTTTCATAGTGACGGCGATTGGAATGTATGCTGTGGGAATCACGATGGTACCCATTTTGGGGGTGAATCAGAACGTCGCTGGCTTGATCATTGTAACAGGCGTGATTGTTGCACTTTTCTCACACCGGTATTCACGGAATGAACGGCTGATACCAAAAGCGATGGAAAGGATCATCTTGATTTTGGGGATGCCCGCGCTTGTCATAGTGGGCAGCCGTTCGAGTCAAATAGCGTTGATTATCGTTTTAGTTTTATTTGCCATTCGATTTCGCTGTCCGAAACTGCCCATTTTGCTCCTTCTGGCTTTGGTGACTTCAATGTATGTCGGCGCGCGTTTTTCGTCATCGGGGTCACCGAAAATCAAATCGTCAGTTTCGTTGCAAGAGCGAAGTATTCAAGAACGATTCGAGCAGATACAGAGAAGCATCGGGCGGATCAAGCAGAGTCCCCTTTTTGGTGATGGCTTGCGGGCGCGAAAAGACATCACACCCCATAATTTGGAAATTCTGATTCTCACGGAGACGGGCATTTTGGGTTTGCTGGCATTCAGCGGCGTGTTGCTGACAATTGGCGCGTTGTTCCATGAAACATTGCAGCAAATCAGCGACAAACCGCTCCTCGCCGCGACAATTTGGATATTGGCGGTATGTAGTCTCAGTCTGATTATCCATGCTCACGCCGATCCGTTTTGGCGACGCGGTCCGCTCTGGCTCATGGCGGCAAGTATTGGGATATGTTGGTCGTTGCTGCGCCAAAAGGACGAATATTCTCTGGTGAGTGAAGCCTAATGCGTATTCTGCTTGTTTCGCATACTGCTATGTCGCGCACCGCCGGGCAGCCTCGCCTCCACGCCCTCGCAAATCATCCCGACTTCGAGGTGACCGCACTCGTGCCGGATCGCATGAATTTTTATGGCAAATGGGAGACAGCGGAAACGCCCGTAAACCCCAAATTTCGGTATGTCATCGGCGCGGCACGCGGGCAAAACGTCGCCGGACAGTGGTATTTACAGCACTATCCGACGGCACTCAAAGCGTTGATTTGCGAACTCAAACCGGACGTTCTCGACCTTTGGCACGAGCCTTGGAGTCTCGTCAGCGCACAGGCAATTGCTCTGGCACGCAAATACAGCCCGCAAACCCGCATTCTTACCGAAACTGAACAGAATATCTACAAACGCCTGCCGCCGCCATTCGCGCAGTTTCAGGCATATACACTACGGCACGCGCATTATCTGGTCGGGCGCAATGCCGAAGCCATTGAAGTCGCACGGCGCAAAGGCTGGCAGGGCGAAAGCCGGGTGATCCCGAATAGCGTGGACTGCGATCTTTTTCAGCCTGCCGCAGCAAGGTCACAGAACGAAATCTTCCGTATCGGCTATGTCGGGCGGCTTGTGCCGGAAAAAGGATTAAGTGATCTGCTGGCGGCGTTTGCTCATCTGCCGAATGACAGCGAATTGATACTGGCAGGAGAGGGAAGTATGCGGCAGGAATTGGAGGCACAGGCGCAGACTCTCGGTATCGCGTCCCGTGTGACGTTTGTCGGGAATATGCCGTATCTCGCACTGCCGCCGCTCATGCAGTCGTTTGACGTTCTGGTGTTGCCTTCGCGCACCACCGCCACATGGAAAGAGCAGTTCGGGCGCGTTCTTATCGAAGCAGGAGCGTGCGGCATTCCGGTGATTGGTTCGAGTTCGGGCGCGATTCCCGAAGTCATTGCCGACGCCGGTCTTGTCTTTCCCGAAGGCGATATTGCCCGCCTCGCTGGTTGTCTCAATCAATTGAAAGACTCACCGCAGGAGCGTGAAACTTTGGGCAAAATCGGCAGGGAACGCGCCGTCTGGCGATACAGTTGGAAGCAAACAGCGAAATTCATGGCGGCGATTTATCATGAGATGCGCCAAAGGGGAAATCGTGAAAATTCTCTTTAACGCGCACCTGCTCAATTTGGGCGAGAGTTACCGCGCAACGGGAGTCTCGAACTATACCGAGCGGCTCCTTGTCGCTCTCAGTGAGATTGACAGCGCAAATTTCTATACTCTCTCTGTTGGGAATGAGGCGAAAGATACCGCCCGAATTCTCCACTTAGGCGCGAACTTTCAGACGATTGCAAGCCGTCTGCCCACGCATAAGCCGCCCGTTCGAATCGCCTATGAACAAACGGTTCTGCCGCTTCTCTCCCTCTCACATGACGTGGTGTTCTGCCCCGTGAATGTGGTTCCTCTCTTGTGCCGTTCACGCCGTGTGCTGACAATCCACGATCTGGCGTTTCTCAAATTCGGCGACAAACACGCCGCCTCGAAACGCAATTATCTGACGGTCATGACGCGCCTTTCCGCTCGCCGTGCCGATGCCATTATCACCGATGCCGAATGCACCAAGCAAGACGTGATCGAACTTCTGGGCGTTTCTGCCGACAAAATCACGGTGATTCCTTTGGCGGCAGGGGCGCAATATACCGACCTGCGCGACGCCGAACAGGGCAGGGCAGAGATCGAAGCACTACGCGCAAAATACTCTCTACCCGAACGGTTTTTTCTTTACGTCGGCACGCTCGAACCCCGCAAAAATATCCCGGCGTTACTGCGCGGCTATGCGGAATTTCTCAAGCAAGCCGGAAACGACGCGCCCTCATTGGTCATTGCCGGACCGAATGGCTGGCTCTATGACGAGATTTTCGCCTTGACTGCAACGCTGAATTTGGGCAATCGAGTGATCTTTCCGGGATTTGTGCCGCGTAACGAGATGGTGCAATGGTATTGCGCTGCGCTGGGGTTTGTCTATCTCAGTCTGTTCGAGGGGTTTGGGTTTCCGCCGCTCGAAGCGATGGCGTGCGGAACTCCCGTTATCGTCAATGATGCGTCGTCATTGCCAGAGGTTGTCGGAGATGCAGGCTTGCGCGTCCGTGCCGAGAACCCGCAGGAAGTCGCTGAAGCCCTGTCGCGTCTCGCCTCGTCACCGGAATTCTGTGAAAGGTTGCGTCAATCGGGCAAACAGCAAGCCGCCCGCTTCTCATGGCAGCGCACCGCCGAACAGACGCTCGACGTGATCCGCTCTGTTATGGGTTAGGTATCCGCCCTCCTTTTGGGCAAGCCGACTCTGCCAGAATCGCTCCTCCTCCCATTCCGCGATAATTTCATGAAGAAGCGCGTCAAGATCATCTAACTTCGATAGATTGTTGTCAGGTGTGATCGGCATACACGCATTTCACCCCGAATCTCTTTTTAGAATGTGGACTTATTCCCTTCTTGAAACAATGTGCTAAAATTTTCGCACTTCCTCTTGACATGCGAAATTTTATGTGCTAAAATTTTCGCACATAGACTGTTGAAAGGGATCGCTCTTATGCCCCATGAGAAATTAAGCCGTCGCGAACGCCAAATTATGGAGATTATTTACCAAAAAGGACAAGCCACTGCCATCGAAGTACAGGAGGCACTGCCCGATCCGCCCGGCTATTCCGCCATTCGTACTCATCTCACCATTTTGGAGGACAAGGGGCATTTGCGCCACGAAGAGCAAGGCAAACGCTATCTTTATCTTCCTATTCAACTTCGCGAAAACGCCGCCAAACGCGCCCTCAACCAAGTCATGCAGACATTTTTCGAGGGTTCTGTCGAAGGGGCGGTTGCCGCGTTGCTTTCCGATGACGATACCGCCGTCTCAGATGAAGAATTGGATCGCCTTTCTGCATTGATCGCTCGCGCACAGGAGGAACGCCGCCATGAATAACCCGCTCGACGCTCGATTTTTGACATTTGCCTTGGAATTGTTTCTCAAATCGTCGGTGATACTTTGCGCTGCGTTTGGGATGACCCGGCTTTTGCGCCGCGCCAACGCTCAATCGCGCCAACTTGTTTGGAAAGCGACAATTTCGAGTTTGCTGTTTCTGCCGTTTTTGTGCGTATTGCTTCCGACATGGCGAGTATCGCTCCCAATCGAAACTGTTCCCGTTCTTGCGCCTCCAACGGAAAGCGTTGTGCAGTTTTCTACGCCGGAAACAATTCCGCCAGTCTCCGAAACCGTTTCGTCTGTCCCTGTCATTGCGGAGATTCCTGCACCCGACATCGCCCCGCCGCCCCCTGATTCTGCTCCCATTCTGCCGCTTCCCATGCCGGACGCACCGAAGATAACTTATCCGATTGTTCTTGGAATATATCTGTGCGGTTTGGGTTTGGTGGTACTGCGTTCGCTGCTTGCGTTTATCCGTTTGCATTTTCTGGCACGATGGACTACGGTCTGCACAGACGCGCATATTCTCGATAGCGGACAGGAAGCCGCTCGCAAATTAGGACGCACAAGCTCCGTGCAGTTGTTGATTGCCGCCTCGAATTCCCGCGAACGGGTTCCGATGACATGGGGCTTTTGGCGTCCCTGCGTGCTGTTGCCTTTCGATGCACAGAATTGGGAAGCGTCTCGCACTCACGCCGTTTTGCTGCATGAGTTCGCGCATATCGCCCACGCTGATTGGCTGATGCAGCAGATTGCTGCCGTGACGAGTGCGCTGTATTGGTTTCACCCGCTGGTTTGGAGAGCGGCGCGTTCGCTGAAATTGGAGAGTGAGCGGGCGTGCGACGAGTGCGTGATTGCGGCGGGCGTCTCTGCCACCGATTACGCCACAGTCCTATTAGCAGCAGCACGCGCCCACAAAAACAGCGTATTCTCTCCCGGAGGAGCAATTTCGATGGCAAATCCCGCGCATCTCTCGGTTCGAATTCAGTCTATTTTGGACAGCAGAAATTCGCGTAAAAAGCCGTCGCGTCCGTTTCTGCTCTGTTGCTGCATTCTCGGTCTTGTCGGAATCATGGCACTTTCGGCACTGCGCCCCGCCGAAGCCGCCGCGCCGCCCGAAACGTCT
>CAZPZP010000299.1:0-5546 GCA_964591025.1 uncultured Chthonomonadaceae bacterium | reverse complement strand
AGTGCATTATTGACGAGGACACGGTCTTGCAGCGTCTCGAACCGACGCTGATCACAAACGAGGAATTAAAACGTGCGTCTTAGTGGTTGACGTTTAGACAATCTGGGTCGGGTTCGTTTGCCCGTTGTTGGCAGTATCGCCTTGGGGACACGGGGACGAGTGCGGCAAGCAGGGGCAGCGCGGTTCCCTTTCGGACAAACCCACCGGGGTGCGAATCAATTTTAGGGAGGTGTCGCACGCCAGAGAGGCAGGGGATTAAAATCCCCTGTTAGCCAAAACACCTGTCCTGCGGACAGACCTGCTTGGAAGTCGGTTCTCTCTCAAACAGCGTGTGTCTGGAAGACACGTGGACTGACTAACTCACCTTACGCGGTGGAATGAATTCCCCGCTTCGGAAAACGCAATGTCCTTCTACAGGGACAACCCCCTCATTAGACCTCTTGCATAATTCGCCGTTGCCCTCTCAACGGGCTTTTCGGCGCAATCTCATTTTTCTGCATTATGCAAGAGGTCTATTGTGGATTTGTCCGCGAAGGCAGACGTTGCGTACTCGTGATCGGGGAATTCATTCCACCGTAGGGAGTGCATAAGGTGAGTGACTAACCGGGGAATTCATTCCCCGGAACACACTTGCCCTCAAATTGATTCGCACCCAACCCACCGCAAGGTAGAATCTCTGGATAGAAAATGCGAGGAAAATGGCTGGGATGCTCTCAAAACTTATCCTTGTAAACTACCTTGACAGAGTACTACCCTCTTCTCCTCTTCTGCTATCAAGCCGTGCTTCTCTCGCTGGTGCTGTAACTCGGCAAGGTAGGGTTCGATGTGGATATTGATATCAATGGCGGGCAGGGCGGCACGGATTCGGTCTTCTAATTCCTCGGTGAGATCGTGTGCCTCGACGAGCGTGAAATTGTCGTCTACTTGAACGTGAATATCGGCGTGGCGATCCGAGCCGGATTTGCGGGTACGAAGTTTACGGTAGCCGAGGACGAGCGGTTCCGAGTCCAGAACGTCGAGGATTTTATGTTCCTCTTCAGGGGGCAGGAGCGACAAGGATTTTGGATAAGCCTGTCTTGGTCTGCAACATCGTCTAAGCGGTCACGTTGCTGTAGTTAACACTCATTTCGTCGTCTGCAAAAAAATTCCTCCATTTTGCTACGAATCGCAGCGTATTTTGTGTATACTGGAACAAGACATAGTTAAATGAGAAAATGCTCCTTTCCGTGATCGAAAGAAAACAATGTTTACGATGCCATTGTCTTCGCTTATGAACAGCATCAATGCTTGCCATGAGGTTGCTATGCTTGACGTTTCGCAACGAAAATTTGCCTCCCTCATTTCGACCCTGCACGTATTTCCAAGGTGTGACGTGCCAGCGATGGAATTTGCCGCGTTTAATTCTTTTACTCAACGACTGCCCTTGGCATCAAGGACGCAGGGAGTTAAGCGGTTTACGCAGAGATCAGCAAATCATCTTAATTGCCCCCCCCCCACCTTTTACCGTTCTTTTAGTCACGCCCGCGCTCCGCCAAAACGCTCAATGAATATCCGGAAATGTTTCCCAACATCTGACTTTGTCAAGCGGGAATTTGATCCCGTCTTACTGTCAAGACGTTTTTATCGTTCGCTTTTTTACCTTCGAGTTAAATCGATGGAGACAACAACCATGAAGTTCACAAGAATAATCTCGTCCACTTTTTTCTTTCTGCTGTGTCTTTGCCTTTCCAGCCTTGCTCATGCACAAGGCAGTTGGACAATCGGCGGTTACGCCATCATCAATGAAACTGTCATTGAAGAAAGGATTGGCTCTGCCGGAACATCGATCATTATTATCAATGGTTCTCCCGGCGGAGGACAATGTGTGGGTGCTCTTTACGGAGCCTCTTCCGGTTCCGTTGGCAAAGCCTATGCTGAATTTGAGGCAACAATTTACTGGAATGCTGCACCACCGATCACCATTGACGCCCGTGTGCGAGGGAAAGCCCGACTTCAAGGCAATGTTATGTCTACGACGAATGCCACAGCAGTAGGCTCTTTCTCCGCTTGGTCAGGGACATTCAATAATTCAAAAAGCACCAACACTGCAAACCCATTTGACTCATCTTACACCTCATCTGTTCACACCTACTCGACTAGCCCAACTTATCCAAGTTGGGGCAGCCTTGCAAAGACATCGGGATCGGGATACGGCAGTGCAACGACAACATTCTACTTCGAGACGAACGCTCCGTAAACCTACCTTTTGACACCGACGAGAGCCGCCTCTCTGCTTTCGTCTTTGAAACCTTGCATACGACATCATGGGATGTCGTATGCTCTATCATTGAGGAGAAACGCCCATGCAACTCAGGAGAAAACTTCGGTCATCCGGCAGGATGACGGCGTTTTTGTTGTGTTTGTTCTTTGCAGCATACCGACAGGGTTTGACGCAGAACCAGACTGTGACTCCGGCTTTTCTGAAAAAGCCATTTCGTGCCGATGCCGCAACGCGAACCTTTGCCCAATATGCCAAAATGTTGCGTGAGCAGTGTGGTATCAGTCTCATAGCAGATGGCATACCCCTGAAAGAGAATGCGGAACTGGAGTTCGACGGAACAGCAAAAGCGGCACTGAACCGGATCGCAGATGCGTTCGATTTCACATGGACAACCAAAAGCGGCATCGTGTTGATGAACAAGCGATTCAAAAGCAAAGAGGAACGCCCACAAATCAATCTACCCGAAATGCGGCAAATGACCAAAGAAATTGTCGAAGCATTTCACAGCATCAAGTACAATGCCGACCCACAACAGTGGAAGCCCATGCTCCAAACATTGGCGCAGTCATTCACACGGGAACAGGCACAGACATTGCTTGAGGGACAAACTTTGCAAGCAACCCAACTTGCCCCGCAGCAACGCGAACTTTTAACACAAGCCATTTACACCATGACCTTTGCCCGTCCTCTCCCCGCATGGGAAATGCTGCTGTATCGATTGGAAAACATTTCCAATTCTTATTTGCTCGCAAAGCCGCGTATCGAACAAAGCGAAGGCGACGAGCCGCAAATTCCTTTTGATTTGTTTTATGTCTCGAAGGACAAAAATGGCAAATTGCTTTCGGAAACGATACCCTATTCATTGCAGCCAAAGGAGTAACATGAAAATGTGGAGACAAAGCCTTGTTTTATTTTGTCAAAGTTTGCTGTCTGCCTTACTGATCGGCAGCTTGCTTTCTTCCGTCTCTGCTCAGACTAAGGACAGCGCAGCCACGTCTCTTTCGGAGCGACTGAAAACCAGGATTTCCCTTGAAGCAGGAACACCGCCATTGGCAGAACTGCTGGCGACGCTTTCCAAACAGACAGGCATGACGATTCAAGCCGAGTCCTACTTGAATTCGCGCACCGTGTTTTCGCAGTTTGACGGCATCAGTATACGTGCCGTGCTGGATGCGCTTGCCGAACTGAATGATTGGACATGGCGCGATACGGGAGACAACAAAATTCTGATTACGCGGCGCAGACTGCGTTTTCCAACCGAAGCCGCCGCCGTTCCCCGCCGAATCCAAGCCAGCATTCCCAAAGACATCCGAACATTTCTGAAAATCCCTCAACCCAATGCCGACCTAACGCAGTATTTCAGCCCTATCGCACTGGTGCAAACCGATACAGTCGAAAACGTCAAGCAGCACACTTTCATGCTGCTCAATCAGGTCAAGGCAGAACTGATCGCCTCTTTGAAGCCAACGGAAATCAATGGCGAACCGTTGCGGTACAAGGAGATGGATGCATTACGTCAAAAAAATCTGTTGACGATTCTGATATTTACGAATTTTGAGCAAGTCCCTTATGCTTTGCTGCAAAGCGATCTGCCGCCATACGCCATGAATCCGGCAAGTGCATTGCTTCAATTGGAAGGCGGAACCACTCTTCATGTGCGAACGATCATCGAAGACGCCAGAAGACGAACGAAGATCGGTTTTGGCACGCAGGTTAAGATGGGGAATGGCGAGGAGAAAAATCCATGATCCGACAATTTCCTGCGAAAAAGTATCGTTACCGTTTGTGCTTTCCCGTCCTAATTCTGCTGGTTTCGGCAATGCCGTCCGCATGGACACAGGAAGCACTCTTACCGGAAACAGGCGGTGCAAAAGGACTGGCTGCAACGGCGTGGCCGAAGTTCGGCGGCAATGCACGGAATACCGGACTGAGCAAAAGCAAATCCACTCCCGGCAAGCCGTGGATCAGAGAAACACCCAACAAGGGAATGTTTCACTCTCCCGCTTTGGATGAAGATGGAACGCTCTATATCGGAGCGGATACGCTTTATGCCTTAGAGGGGAATACCGGCAAAAAAAAGTGGGAATTCAATACGGGAGTGGGGTTTGCAGGAAGCACCGTTATTGGAGCAAACGGGCTGCTTTATACCGGCAACTACAACTACGTTTATGCCATTGACAAGAGAACGGGCAAAAAGAGATGGCGGTTTGAGTCGAAGCGAGATATCAACTCCAACCCGACGGTGGGTGCAGACGGTACGGTTTACATCATTGGGAGCGACAAAACACTCCACGCACTCGACGGCGGGACAGGCAGGGAAAAGTGGACATATGCAACTCATGGCATGGGTTTCTATGCACCAACGCTCGATGCCGAAGGAACTGTCTATTTTATTTCGGACAAAGTGTACGCGCTCAACGCCGCCGATGGCAGCGTAAAATGGGACTTCGACGCAGAAGGGCAAACACCTCTTGGTTCACCTGCCTTGAATGACGGAGTGCTTTACTTTGGGACGGCAGGCAAAAAGGAGGGGACAGTTATTGCGCTGGATACGGCAACAGGCAAACCAAAATGGAAGTTTGTGACTCCGAAGTTCGTACAGTCTTCACCGTCTCTTGGAGCGGATGGGACACTGTATATCGGCTGTGGCGACGGTAGCGTATACGCCCTCAACAGCGCAGACGGAACACTGAAATGGACATTCAAAACCGGCAAGGATGTCGCATCTTCGCCTGCCGTTGGCGCAGACGGCACGGTTTTTGTCGGTTCGTTCGATGGCAAATTCTACGCACTGAATGGCAAAACGGGCGCAAAGAGATGGGATTATCAGACTGGCGACCGAATTTTCTGTTCGCCAATCTTGGGGAACAATGGACTGGTGTATTTCAGTTCCTTCGATGGCAGAATTTACGCGCTGCGACAAGAAGACGGAACCGGACCGCCAGCAGATAACTGACGTACCACCGATTTCCATTCGCTGCGTTCGCCGCAGACAGCGTTTGTCTGCGGCGTTTTTGTTTAGTTATGGCTCGGCAAGGCGGTTTGGAACGCCCCGGATCGGGCGCAATACCGCGGGAACCGTCACACGCCGAAATTCGCACTCATTTCGTCGGCTGCAAATCAAACGTGATTCAGGGTCTGCGATTCGAGATTTTCTTCGTATGACAGTATCAAATCAAGAGCCAGTTCGTTTGCTGGTTGTTCCGATAGCGTGTCGGTGCGAAGGTTTTGGGTCGGGCAGGAGCGGGCAAAGCGAGTGCTGTCCGTGGCGGTCTACAATCACTAC